>NZ_CVPE01000004.1:300000-535116 GCF_001049895.1 Rubeoparvulum massiliense | reverse complement strand
ATGAACTTCTCTTTGTAAGAGCTATTTCATATGCCTTTCGCTTACGGCAACCGAAGGTTGCAAAGTCGCTCAAGGCAAAATGAAATACGCTCAGTACCTTCGTGAAGTGTTGTTGAAGGTATCTCATCGAAGCTTTCTAAGGTAAGGAACCGAAGGTTCCTCCGAATTTCTTCAATAACTTGATATCTATTCGTTTGTCAGAGCCCGACACGGCAACTTGTTGCAGGAGGGCGAGACAAAGGAATTGATATAAGCTGTCTGGTGATGATTGCAGAAGGGTCACACGCGTTCCCATCCCGAACACGACCGTTAAGCCTTCTCACGCCGAGGGTACTTGGACCGCAGGGTCCTGGGAGAGTAGGTCGTTGCCAGGCAGTTTTTATTATCCATACATAGCATCAAAGAGTAGGAGCCATTCCCGTAGCGGAATGGCTCCTTTTGTATAACAGCACTTTCAATCTCAGATATTTCTCTTACTTCTATACATCTGTGATATAGAGCGAAATGTGTTCAGAGTGAAGACGAATCCAGTGAGTTTTTGGATACTTTTTACGTGCACGAAGTGAGGAAATCGAATAGTAGAGAAAGAGCAGAAATTTTGGTAAAGAGAAGCTAAGATATAACAGGTATGTTAGTAGAAGGAGCTGTTGCTGGATGAGCAGTATTCCCCATAGCATAAGGCTATTACCGAGAAGAAAACTAGCCCATTCCAGTTTGGCATATTGGCGCAGAGAAATTAATTGCCTTGGTAGCAAGAATGCCCAAATTGGAGAGCCTAGGGAATGGAGGATGGGTATACCGATTAAAAGAAAGATGAGGCGAACTGTAAGATAAAAAATCAAAATGCTAGCGATAAAGGCGCATAACAGTTGGCTCCAAGGAATTTCCCATGGTATGGAGGTGGTTACAATCGCCAGTAAAGAGCAGAGTATAAAAATGAAATAGAATCGTGATATTCTGGTGCGCTTAATTAGTTGGTATTGATAGATTGTCTTATCCTGTAAGTCCTCAATGGACATCAAGTTCATCCCCTCTACTCCAGCTACGTAATGGGAGCAATTAACCTGAATAAGAAATAACTGGTCAAGTTTATCATAAAAGAAAATCGTTTGGAAGGGAAGGCTAGTAAGACGAGATAGGAAATGGAAGGATGAGTAAAGTTGAAAATGGTGCAGAGCCATGATCAGAGTTTGATTTGGTTAGGTGAGGAATATACGGTCAAACGTTGGCGTAGCTGGTGGTTTGCTCATCATTACCCTTCTTTTCCTCTCCCTTCATTATGTTTGCTCATCATAAAAAATCAGGATGAATGGGAAGCAATGATGATGGAGTTCGTTAAGCTAATGTTAGTGGTGAAGCGACAAGGGATTCGGGAGATTCTCGTCATTGCTCCTTTGCAGGTACTTGAACAGATGATGCTTCATCAGCGTAACATCATCCATCATATATGTAAGGTTTGTACGTTAGCATTTTGCCCTGTAAATTCAATGGAGCCTAAGAGCGCTTTTTCATCTTTTATCCTGATCGGAAGTTTAAATCAAGGATTAGTGTCATTTAGACAAGTGCGGCGTTTTTTACGGCGATGGAAAAAAACAATGGTGGTACTACCTTGGAAAGGTGTGGTGGCGATAAGTCAATACCATCAATTGTTTGATCGACAAAGGCGTAGCTGGGAGAGGAGTGTGCTTAAGAAGGAGCTGCCAGTGATTTCACCACGTACAGCTCGCCATATCTTAGGGTTGGATCCAGCGATTACACAGATTAAATGCGCTCCCACCATAGCTGAATTATACAGGGGATTTCTTCATCGTTTAACTGCGGCTATCCAATTAAATGAAAGCAGAGAGATCCAAATTGCTGTTCTAGGGAGACTACCAGGCTGGGGAACCCCTCAGTTTTTACAGATTCATCAGCACTTACTTGAGCTGATACAGCTTTTACCACAAACGAATTTTGTTAATGGGATCGCTTTTCATTGCTATTGGCCAACAGGAAAAAGAAGTGAAAGCAAATTAGCTGGATTCCATTACACATTTCCATTAATGAAAAATGGAGTAACAGAGATGAATGTATCAATCTCCTTCCACTCTAGTGCAATCAATGCCCTTGAACCAGCTTGCGATGCAATATGGGTAACATCAGCACATCCATTCATTGAAAGCTTCCAATTCCAACACTGTCAGCAATTACCGTCGTTTTTGTACGATCATCAAGGCGTATTTGAAAAGAACGAATTAAGTCGGTTGGGCATAGATTGCCATTATAGATAAAGAAGAGGAGTATGGAATGACTAATGAATGGAAAAAATAAATATACGGCAATTATTCTTTAGATAAGAAGAGGGTAGGTGAGGGGATGGAAGAATTACATTCTTGTATTATTTGCAATGAAAGGCGTAAGGAAGGTATCTTTATTCTCTATTCTTTTATTTGTTCAACATGTGAGTCAGCCATTGTTCATACCAGTGTGGAAGATCAGGCATATGCTGAGTATATTCGAAAAATGAGACAGATCACCTTGCAGATGGATGCCTAGGGATATAAAAAAATTTAAATAATCCTGAAAAACTGTTGACTCAATCAACAGTTTTTTATATGGGAGAAGAACATAAGAGACAGTGAAAGATGGCTGGGATAAGTGTGCCTATTGTGTATGGGATATCCTGTTAGTTATTAGCAATGGTGGACATTGCTCCCCACTATGATAAACTAGTTTTAATAGATGAAGCCTTCTGCTAGGCTAGCAAAAGCGTTTTTCTGTGACCCCTTGGGCATGCTCTAAGTCAACGGTAGATGAGTTAATCATCGTGATCAGCAGGAACTAGCTCTAAAGATGTGGAAAGAATAATGGAAAGCAGAGAAGTTCAGCTTAATCAATTGTAAAAGCTACTCATAAGGGTGTATAAGGAAATGGCTAAGATGTTTATTCTCACACCATCCAAATGCTTACACATAATATAGAGCATAGCCCTACCTCCGTGAACCTTCTTAACACGCAGCAGGCACTCCATATGATAAAATAATGAAACGCTTATGCATCGAATTGGACTAATTTCCATATCACATATACCGTTCTGTTGGGGGTTTGAATATGAAAGGGATGTTTATCACCTTAGAAGGTCCAGATGGATCAGGAAAAACCACGCAGGTTAAGGCTGTGACTGCTTATCTAAAGGAGCACGGCATTGAAGTGGTAAGAACGAGAGAACCTGGTGGTACAACAATCAGTGACCAAATTCGCACCATCATTCTCTCACCTGCCAATCAGGAAATGGTCCATGAGACCGAAATCTTACTTTATGCGGCATCTAGGGCACAGCATGTTCGTGAAAAAATAATACCAGCATTGGAGCGAGGAGCATGGGTGGTATGTGATCGTTTCACCGATGCTAGTATTGCTTACCAAGGATATGGGATGAATTATCCTTTGGATCCAGTAATTCAAATTAATCGTTTTGCTACAGGTGGTTTAGAGCCTGATCTTACTTTCTTTCTGGATGTTCCTGTGGAAATCGGGTTTCAACGGATACGACAGCGTGCACTAGAGACAGAAGGGACTCTTGATCGTATTGAGCGTCGAGAAGAGGAATATCACCAACGTGTCTATGCGGGCTTTAAAGAATGGCTAAGAACAAAAGATCGAGTCGTGACCATTGATGCTACACAGAATCAAGAAGAAGTAACTAGGGTGATCGAGTATCATTTAGATACAATGATAAAATCCCACTAGAGAGGAGTGAGCTTATGAAACTGATTATTGCAGTTGTTCAAGACAAGGATTCCAATCGTTTAAGCAATGCATTGATTGAAGCAGAATTTCGTGCTACGAAGTTAGCAAGTACAGGTGGTTTCTTACGAGCAGGGAACACTACATTTTTAATTGGGGTAGATAATAAGGAAGTAGAGCATGTCATGGATATCATCAAAAGCAATTGCAAAACACGAGAGCAGATCATTGCCCCACCTTCTGCCATCGGTAGCAGTGTAGAGCCTTATGTCTCCTATCCTGTAGAGGTGCAAGTGGGTGGAGCAACCGTCTTCGTGTTGCCTGTAGAAAGCTTTCACCAGTTTTAATTTAAAGATGGCGGAGTGATTGGGAATGCGTATTCAGACGTATCAAAATTTACAGCCTACCTCGCGTACCTCTAGTGCCAGAATAAGTAATAGCAAATTTTCTGAGATTATGGACAATGAGCAAGGAAAGCTGGATGAAATCCGATTACAAAAGCTTTTGCAGGAAATTGGTAAACAGGGTGAACGTTTGGCTGAGTCGCGCACTGTGGAGGATCTTCAGTACTTTAAGTCCCTTGTGAAACGTTTTATGGAAGAGGCTGTAGAGTATGGACTTTCCTTGGAGGAACGATCAGGTTGGACAAGACGTGGTAGGAGTAAAACCTATAAAATCGTTAAGCAAATCGATGAAAAATTAATTCAGTTGACAGACTCTTTATTAGACAAGGAGAAAAAATCCATGGATATCCTTGCAACCGTCGGAGAAATTAAAGGGTTACTTGTCAACCTTTACGCATAGCCTGGAGGATCTTATGTCATTACGAACCATTCCTTTTCAAGAAGAGATTGGCCAACAGTTACAGGAAGTGATCAAGGGCGGACGTATTGCGCACGCTTACTGTTTTAGTGGTGAGCCTGGATCAGGTGCGATGGCGATGGCGATAGAGATGGCGAAAGCCTTGTTCTGTATGCAAGGAGATGGAGATGCGTGCGGGGAGTGTGCCAACTGTCGGCGAATCGATCACCAGAATTTCCCCGCAGTTCAAGTGATTGATGCAAGTGAAAGCCCATCGATCAAAATTGAACAAGTCCGACAGTTACAAGATCAGTTTAGCTATCGCTCCATAGAGACGGAACGTAAGGTGTATATTATTTATCCTGCTGAGAAATTAACAATCGCAGCAAGTAACGCCTTATTAAAGTTTTTGGAGGAGCCTGAATCGCAGGTTGTTGCCATCTTGGTGACAGGAGCTCCTCATCAGCTACTGCCAACCATTCTTTCACGTTGTCAAATACTCTCATTCTCTTCCCCTCCTTATCTCACTCGTGTCACAAGGTTGACGGAGGAAGGGTTCTCTCCGGAGATTGCACATCTAGCTGCCAATTTTGAAGCGGACTATTTGAAAGCGCGCGAGTTATGTGAAGCAGATTGGTTTGCAGAAGTTCGCTCTCTAGTGTTAGAATTGATCCAAGATATTTTCAATAAACGTAGCGATTCCCTATGGCTTTTACAAGACCGTATCCTGGGGCACCCTCAAGTAAAGGAGCGCCCAGCAGTGATTCTACAATTTATGATGACTTGGCTTCGCGACCTACTTCAGGTTCAATGTGGGCGTGAGAGCTCGGTCTCATATGTACAACAGCAAGGGATCTTAGCAGAGTATGCGAAACGGTTAAACAGGCAGCAAATCCTCCATTCCATGGATATTGTGTTGATGACCAGAAGAAAGCTCGAGAGCCATGTAAATCAACAACTGGCTCTGGAATGGATGATCTTACGCTTGCAGGAGGGATGAAATGTTATACGATGTCGTGGGCATTCGCTTTAAAAAAGCAGGAAAAATCTATTATTTTGATCCAGGAGATTTGCCCATCCAGCTCCATGATGATGTAATTGTTGAAACAGCTCGGGGCGTTGAATTTGGCAAGGTCGTAATCGGACACAGGCAAGTTTCTGAAGAGGATGTGGTACTACCACTCAAACAGGTGATCCGCATTGCAACTGATTTAGATCGCGAGCAAATGGAAGCAAACCGTTTTGATGCACAAGAAGCTTTCAGCATCTGCTTGAACAAGATCAAAGAGCATCAGCTCGAAATGAAACTCGTGGATGTGGAATATACATTTGATCGAAATAAAGTAATTTTTTATTTTACAGCTGACGGTCGGGTGGACTTTCGTGAGCTAGTTAAGGATTTAGCAGCAGTTTTTCGAACAAGAATTGAATTAAGACAGATCGGTGTGCGGGACGAAGCCAAGTTACTCGGGGGGATTGGCCCATGTGGTCGCATTCTTTGCTGTAGTTCCTTTCTTGGTGATTTTGAGCCCGTCTCTATTAAGATGGCTAAGGATCAAAATCTATCGCTCAATCCTACAAAAATATCCGGATTATGTGGTCGTCTCATGTGCTGCTTAAAATATGAAAATGACTACTATGAAGAAACCCGTGCTCTCCTACCTGACATAGGAGCGGAGGTACTCACCCCCGATGGTAAAGGTAAAGTGGTAAATTTTAATATTCTTGATCGCCTTGTACAAGTGGAAGTACTTGATACCAAGCATGTTCTTGAGTTCGGACTGAGTGAAATTGAAGAACTGAAAGAATAATTGGGGTGGGACATGTGGATACACGTCTAATATTTGAACAGGTGGAAACATTAGAAGAAAAGATCGGCCATCTTTACAAGGAACTGGGTGGCTTAAAGGAACAATTGGTAGCTATTCTTGAAGAAAACAGTCAATTGATGTTGGAGAACCAACACCTCCGTGAAAGGCTTGAACGGATGAAGCAGGAAGGTACGAGTAAGGGTAGCATCTCTCAGCCCAAAAAACTTCCAGGGGAAGCCTACGATAATCTGGCCCGTTTATATGAAGAAGGCTTCCATGTGTGCAATTTACATTATGGAAGTTTACGAAAAGAAGGCGATTGTCTATTCTGTCTAGAATTTTTAAATCGTCAAATCAAGGAAGATGAATAGTGAATATGCCGATCCCGAGGGGGCCGGTATTTTTTTGTTAAGGAGTTGGAGGAAGGGACGATGGAACAGGAAAAATGGCAAAGTGAACTTCAACAGAAGTGGCTTCTTTCTGGTGAGCGGATGGATGAATTAATGCATCATGGTATCAAGATTATTCAAAGTGATGAAGTTTTTTCTTTCTCCATGGATGCTGTATTGCTATCCCATTTCGTACGTCTACCTCGAGGAGGAAAAATCATTGATCTAGGAACTGGCAATGGGGTGATTCCACTACTGCTATCCACCAGAACTTCTGCACAGATTGAAGGTGTAGAGATCCAGGAGAGGCTAGCTAGTATGGCAACTCGCAGTGTTCAACTAAATCGATTACAAGAGCAGATCACCATTCATCATATGGATATGAAGGAAGCTCCAGTGCGGTTAGGCTATGGACAATATGATGTAGTAACATGTAATCCTCCTTATATGCCAGTAACTCAGCCCGAATTGGCTCATCTCAATAAGCGGGAACCTGTAGCCATTGCACGTCATGAATTACTTGTTACCATGGAAGAGGTTGTCCGTGCTAGCAGCGAATTACTCCGCTATGGAGGTAGAGTTGCCTATGTATATCATGCTTCCCGCCTTGCAGAATTAATGTATACGATGCGTACCTATCGAATTGAACCAAAACGATTACGCACGGTTCATCCCCGTGCTCATCTAGAAGCCAATATGGTGTTAGTGGAAGGCGTACGCAATGGGAGACCAGAACTAAAGGTGCTACCTCCCCTCATCGTATACGCTGATGGAGAACAATATACGAAGGAGATCATGGAGATATACTATGGTAAAGATGAGGACAACACTGATCCCAGTCGAACTACTTCCTCCCATTGAAGCAGGTCATTATGTTTACATGCTTCTCTGTCATGATGGAACGCTCTATACGGGCTATACAGTTCATCTACCTCATCGGCTTGCGATGCATCGTAGTGGCAAGGGAGCCAAATATACACGAGGGCGTCTGCCCGTTCAACTAGTCTATTATGAGGTGGGAATATCTCGTAGTTGGGGGCTAAGAAGGGAAGCAGAGATTAAGGGTTGGAATAAGGAAGTAAAGTGGCGTTATTTGCAAGATTTTTGGCAAAGAGAGGGTGTCCTATTTGCAACGACAACGGAGCTTTAATTCAAGAGAGGGTGCAGGCTGCTTATACTTAGTGGCCACCCCCATCGGAAACCTCGAAGATATTACACTTCGAGCATTACATATCCTCAAAGAAGCGGATATCATCGCTTGTGAAGATACACGAGTCACGAGTAAGCTACTGAATCATTTTGAAATCACTACCCATCTCATTAGCTATCACGAGCATAATAAGGAGAAACGCGGGATCGAGCTACTAGAAAAATTGCGACAGGGAGAAACCATCGCACTGGTGAGTGATGCAGGGTTGCCCCTTGTCTCTGACCCGGGATTTGAGTTAGTGGAATTGGCGGGGGAGGAAGGGATTCCCATCATCCCTCTTCCTGGAGCCAATGCAGCTTTAACCGCTTTAATTGCCTCGGGCTTGCCCAATTCCTCCTTTACATTCCAAGGCTTTCTGCCAAGGCAGAAGCAACAGTTGGAGAAGGCCCTGCAGCAGTTAGTATTCCGAGAAGAGACAATTATTTTATATGAAGCTCCCCATCGTCTAAAGAAGCTGTTGGAGGCTGTTGTTGAGATCTTGGGTTCGGAACGTCCCATGGTGCTCGCCCGTGAGTTGACGAAGCTGCACGAGGAGTTCTTACGTGGAACAGCTGGCGAGCTATTAGAATGGGCAAGCCTTGAGCAACCACGAGGAGAATTTGTGGTGCTCATCCAAGGTGGTGCAACGGAATCTCCTACCGATTTATGGTGGAGCCACTTAACCATCATCGAACATATTGAGCACTATATGGCTCAGGGCCTATCGAGTAAGGAAGCAATCAAACAGGTGGCTGTTGAGCGAAAGATTCCAAAACGTGAGGTGTATACGGTGTATCACCGAGAGGATCAAGACATGTAACTTGATTGCAACTTTCCCCCCCTAGAATAGACAGTAATTAGAACGGGATAAAAGGGGAAGAGATCGATGCAATGTGAAGTGAATTGGCTTGAAGCACGGGCACGCTTGACACCATCTCATGTGGCAATTATTGATGAGCCTACGGGTCGACGTTGGACATATCAAGAATGTAACCAACGCTCCAATCGTCTAGCCTCTTATTTTCAAACGGAGTGTAAGGTGGGGAAGGGAGATCGAATTGCCCTTCTTTCAGCGAATCATCTTGCCCATTTCGATACGCTATTTGCATGTGGAAAGTTAGGAGCAATCTTTGTCCCATTAAATATTCGATTAGCTGTGCAGGAACTCAAATATCTATTACAGGATGCTCAGCCGCGTGTATTACTTGTCCATGAAGAGTATCGCTCGCTGATTACTTCTCTAAGCATGTCGATGCATCTACCACCTACCATTTTTATTGGTGAAGAGGCTGGAGATTATGATCGAATCATTTCAAGTTGGATAGAAACATATATCCCCGCCAATGTGGATCAAGAGGATCCGCTTTTGATTATTTATACAGGAGGAACCACTGGCTTACCTAAAGGAGCGGTGATCAGCCACCGCGCTGTAACATGGAACTCCATCAATACAATCATAAGCTGGGGTTTAACTTCGTATGATATCTCTCCTATTTATATGCCACTTTTTCACACTGGTGGGATCAATGCATTAGCCCTCCCGATTTTACATGCAGGGGGGACGATCATTATCCCGAACAAGTTTCAGCCAGATGAGGCGATCCAATTGCTCGAACGGGAACGTTGTACCGTTGTACTGTTGGTTCCTACCATGTATCAGATGCTACTTGAAAGCCCATTATTTTATAGTACAACCTTTACAGCGATGAAGGTCTTTCTATCAGGTGGTGCACCTTGTCCTCTCAATATCTACGAAGCTTTTTGGGAAAAAGGCTTAGTTTTTAAGGAAGGCTATGGCTTAACGGAAGCGGGTCCCAATAATTTTTATATTGATCCCATTGATGTGCCACGAAAAAGAGGATCGGTGGGAAAGGTGATGTTTCACCAGCGGGCTCGGATTGTAGATGAGATAGGACAGGATGTTCCCATTGGCCGTGTAGGTGAATTAATAATCCAGGGGCCCCATCTCTTTAGTTATTACTGGAATAATCAAGAAGCAACAGTCAACGCTTTCCTCGATGGTTGGCTAAGAACAGGAGATTTGGTCAGACAGGATGCGGATGGATTTTTCTATATTGTTGGTAGAAGGAAAGAGATGCTGATCAGCGGAGGAGAAAATGTGTATCCACTGGAGGTGGAGCATTGTATACGAGAATATGCTGGTGTTGCAGAAGTAGCTGTAGTGGGAATACCTCATCCTAAATGGGGAGAACAAGTAACAGCAGCGCTCATTTTAAGTCAGACTATCTCTCTTGAAAAATTAAGGGAATTTTGTCGTGAGCGATTAGCATCTTACAAAATACCAAAGGCTTTCTATGTTGTTGATGAATTACCCAAGACCTCCGTTGGGAAGATTAATAAACAGTTGCTACGAGAACAATTGGAATCAATAAAAATGGAATCAATAAAAAAACCTTTGCATTAGCAAAGGTTTAGTTCCGGAGAATGGCATGAATAATAAGAAAGGGGAAGAGTGTGCAGCTCTTCCCTTTTTTAAATCAATGCTGCGAACAATAATTATTTTACTAATTCTTTTGCGCAATCATCACAAATAATTTTGCCTTTAAAATGACGAACATTTTCAGCGTTGCCACAGAAGATGCAAGCTGGTTCATATTTTTTTAGGATAATACGCTCGCCATCTACATAAATTTCCAATGCATCCTTTTCAGCGATTCCTAGTGTACGACGTAATTCAATTGGAATAACTACCCTTCCTAATTCATCAACCTTACGAACAATACCAGTAGATTTTAACATATGTAATCTCCTCTCCTATTCCCCAAATTATTATTGAAGCTTGTCCATCAAAAAAAACATTCCCCGGTTGTCGGCGCAATTCGACAATTAATCTACGCTCAGATCGTACCAGTGTTTGGAAAAACAGTCAATACTTTTTCTGTAATTTGCTTAAAAATATAATAATTATTTTTAGGCTTACACAGTTCTGACACAAAAAGTGTAGTAGAATACAGTTATTAGCATATATATTTACTGTTATTACCAATATGTAAGTCTTAAGCCCTACATTCGAAAAAGATAACTGGAAACTACCTAAACGTGAAATCAAACCTATTTTAACATATTACGACATTTTTCGACAATACATAAAATTGACATTTGCTTGACATAATGAAAGTTGTGTACTACAATTCATACCAATATTAATACTGCAAATAACTAGATATGATTGGACGTAATGAAAGGATGAGTACTTAGCACACAACTATTATGCAGAGAGCCGGGGGAGGTGGAAGCCGGTATAGTTGAACTGAGGAAGATGGTCCTGGAGCGGTTGTGACTCGAGCGATGGAGACATCGTAAGGGTGACACGTAGGCCTGCGTTATAAGGCTGGGTCGTAGCTGTTACGACCTATTGAGTTATCTTCTGTGAAGGAGATAAAAAGTTGGGTGGTACCGCGAGTAGCTCTCGTCCCATGTGGGATGAGAGCTTTTTTATTTATTGAAGAGGAGCGTGAAGAAGGATGAGTAAACCAACATTTTATATCACTACACCAATCTATTATCCCAGCGGCAAACTTCATATTGGCCACACGTATACAACGATTGCTTGCGATGTGATGAAGCGCTATAAGGAACAACGTGGCTATGACGTTTACTTTTTAACAGGAACAGATGAGCATGGGCAAAAAATTGAAACCAAAGCGAAGGAAAAGGGCGTTACGCCCCAGCGGTATGTAGATGAGATCGTCAGTGGAATTCGTGAGTTATGGGGTAAGCTAGATATTCGCTATGATGATTTTATCCGAACAACTGAGGAGCGCCATACAAAAGTAGTACAGAAAATTTTCCAGTACTTCCTTGACCATGGCGATATCTATTTAGGAGAGTATGAAGGACTCTATTGTACCCCCTGCGAATCATTCTGGACTGAAACACAAGTAGCAGAAGCAGGAGGAAATTGTCCTGATTGCGGACGTCCTGTTCAAACAGTTAAGGAAGAGTCGTATTTCTTCCGCATGAGTAAGTATGCTGATCGGTTGCTACAATATTACGAGGGTCACCCTGACTTTATCCAGCCAGTCAATCGGAAAGCAGAGATGATCAACAATTTTATTAAGCCTGGTTTGGAAGATCTATGTGTTTCCCGTACCACTTTTGATTGGGGAATTAAGGTTCCAGGCAATCCGAAGCATGTGATCTATGTTTGGATCGATGCGTTGGTCAATTATATTACAGCATTAGGCTATGGCTCTGATGATGCGAGCCTGTTTAACAAGTATTGGCCAGCAGATGTCCACGTGGTGGGCAAGGAGATCTCCCGCTTCCATACGATTTATTGGCCCATTATGTTAATGGCCTTGGATTTACCCCTTCCGAAAAAGGTAGTGGCCCACGGTTGGTTCTTAATGAAGGATGGAAAAATGTCGAAATCGAAAGGGAATGTGGTAGACCCTGTACCATTGGTGGATCGTTATGGACTAGATGCCTACCGGTATTATCTACTACGAGAAGTACCATTTGGGGCAGATGGGGTATTTACACCAGAGGGCTTTGTTGAACGATTCAATTATGATTTAGCCAACGATTTAGGAAATTTACTCCATCGGACAGTCACGATGATTGAAAAATATTGTGATGGCGTTTTACCACCCTATCAATTGAATGCAACACCATATGATGAGCCGCTGCAAAACCTGGTAAAAGAGACGATCCAGCGGGTAGAAGTCCACATGGATAATATGGAGTTTTCCCAAGCATTAATAGCGATCTGGCAATTGGTTCATCAAACTAATAAATACATTGATGATACAATGCCTTGGAAGCTAGCGAAGGATGAGGAGCAACAAGCGGTATTAGGAAGTGTTCTTTATCATTTAGCAGAAAATCTTCGAATCATTGCTACCTTGATCCAGCCTGTATTGGTAACAACTGCGGAGGAGATTTGGAAGCAACTAGGCGTTACTGACTCGAGCTTAAAGGCATGGCCAGCCTTAGATACCTTTGGTGGACTACCAGCTGGAACGCATGTCCAAAAAGGAGATCCACTCTTCCCACGCTTGGACTTAGAGGAAGAGGTTCATTATATCCTTACTCAAGCGTTTATAGGCAATAAGCCTACAGAAGCCAACGATCAGGAGAAAAAGGAAGCGAATGACAGTGAAGCCTTAAAGCCAGAAATCACCTACGATCAATTTACTCCCCTTGATTTCCGAGTAGGGCAGATTATTAAAGCGGAAAAGATGGAAAAAGCCGATCGACTCCTCCGCTTACAAGTAGATCTCGGCTTTGAAACAAGGCAAGTGATCTCAGGAATCGCCAAGTATTACCAACCAGAGGAGTTGGTGGGTCGGAGGGTCATTGTGGTGGCTAATCTTAAACCTGCAAAATTGCGTGGAGAATTATCACAAGGCATGATTCTGGCAGCTGCCACTCCTGATGATGAGAAGCTGACCTTGGCTACGGTAGCTGAGGAGATTCCTCTAGGAAGTCAAGTGAATTGAGTGGTTGAGAAAGCGAGGGAGTACAAGTGCTAATTGACACCCATGCCCACTTAAATGATGAGCAGTTTATCGAGGATCAAGAAGCGGTGATTGAGCGTGCACAAGCAGCTGGTTTACAGTACATCATCAATGTGGGATTTAATCATGAAACGATTCCTACCACCCTTGAGCTGGCTGAACGCTATGATTTTATTTATGCAGCAGTTGGATGGCATCCACAAGATGCCAAGGATATGAACCCAGAGGATCTCCAATGGATTGAAGAGCTTACTCATCACCCTAAGGTGGTAGCTATCGGGGAGATCGGCTTAGATTACTATTGGGATACTTCGCCACGAGAAGTACAGCAAGAAGTATTTCGTCAGCAGATCCGCTTAGCACGCAAGGTAAAGATGCCAATTATCATCCATAACCGCGATGCTCATGAGGATCTCCTTACCATTCTGCGAGAAGAGCATGCAGAAGAGGTTGGAGGTATTATGCATTGCTTTAGTGGGAGCTGGGAGCTGGCTCAGGAGTGTTTAAATCTTAACTTCTACCTCTCCTTTGGGGGACCTGTTACCTTTAAAAATGCAAAGAGACCTAAGGAAGTAGCTACTCAAGTGCCGCTTGACCGTCTACTCATTGAAACTGATTGCCCCTATTTAACGCCTACACCATTTCGGGGCAAGCGTAATGAGTCCGCTTATGTCCAATACGTAGCGGAGGCTATCGCTGAGTTACGTCAACTACCGGTAGAAGAGCTGGGTCAGATCACATCGGAGAATGCAAAGAGATTACTTGGGCTACCATAGGTGGACTGCTTATTCTAGATGCATAATCCCCAGCATATGATGGGGATGTAGGTGGAAAGGAAGAAGCAAATTTGACAAATCTTCTTCAATGACCTATAATTTCCTTCGTTTACAAGGAGGAATATGAATGGTGCATCTAGAATTAAATAAGTTTAAGGGCCTTTGGCTCAAAAAATCTACCTGCGCCCTTGTGGTAGTTGGCATGGTGACCATCATGCTATATTTTGTTATTCCCCGTGAGTATCAAGTAACTCTTGTTACAGAGGACGGGCGAAAGGAAATAAGTACGGAAGGTCGTACTGTGGGAGAAGTATTCAATGAATTAGGAATAGAACCGATCGCAGAGGATTATATCTTTCCAACGCTTGATCAAAAATTGAAGGATGGCATGACCATTCAATATTTAAGGGCGAAATCGGTAACCCTATTTGTAGGTGCTGACGAGGTTATACAAGTTAAAACGACAGAACCCACTGTACAAGCCTTACTGCATTCGCAGAAGCTTACTTTAGGCAGCATGGATCAAGTGGATCCAACACTTGATAATCCCATTTCTGAAGCGATGTCTATATCAATCACGCGAGTTCATCAGGAACTTTTATCTAGTGAACAGATGGAGCAGAAGCGGAAAACCATTCGTACTGCTGCTGTTTCTTCGGTGGTGGCACAACCTGAGATTGAACAGCCAGCGTCAGGGGATTTGCAGCATTGGTACGAGGTTACTTTTGTGAATGATGAGCCGGTCTCTCACATCTTGAAAGAGGTAGAGATTGTTCAATCGGGAGTTCGCTTTGAACCACGTCAGATCTTAGAAAATGTGGAGCTGACAGCTTATGGAGCAGGGGTGGAGCATACTGGCAAAACACCTGAAGATCCAGGCTATGGGATTACGGCAACAGGGAGAAAGGTAAAAGAGAACCAAACCATTGCTGTTGATCCAAAGGTCATTCCCCTTGGCTGGTGGGTCTATATTGAAGGATATGGGCTCCGTCGTGCTGAAGATACAGGGAGTGCCGTAAAAGGCAAACGAATTGATCTTTATTTACCGAGTGATGAAGCGGCCAATGGCTTTGGTTTGAAGAAAGGCTATACTGTATATCTGATTGGTCCAGAAAAACCAAATTCCTAGAAACAGGGTTATCCCTGTTTGTTTTTTTGAGGAGAAATGATATTAATGCTACGAGAAGTGATTGTGGTCGAAGGCAGAAATGATACCATCGCTGTTCAACAGGCTGTTGAAGCGGATACGATTGAAACAGGAGGAAGCGCGGTGGATGAGCGCGTGTTAGCGAAGGTTCATCTTGCCCAAGAGCGAAGAGGGGTTATACTATTCCTCGATCCAGACTATGCAGGCGAACGGATTCGAAAAATCATTAGCCATCATGTACCGGGATGTAAGCACGCATTTTTAACGGTGGATGCTGCAACAAAGCATGGTGATATAGGTGTGGAAAATGCATCGCCTGAAGCGATTCGTACCGCTCTTGAGCAGGCTCGAACAGAATGGGATACTGGAGCGATGGAAACGTCGATTTCTTGGGATGAAATGCTCACCTTAGGTCTCATCGGTGGAACGAATGCGAAGAAGCGTCGTGAACGCCTCGGTGAAATTCTAGGCATTGGTTATGGTAATGCACAACAATTTTATAAGCGACTCACGCTTTTTTGTATCAGTGCAGGTGAATTTTATCAAGCGATTGAACAAATGGAGCATGAGAAGGAGTGCCTATGAAGGAGATCGCAACGAAGTCCAGAACCAAAGTACTGTTAGAAAAGTATGGATTTTCATTCAAAAAGAGCTTAGGTCAAAACTTTTTAATCGATCCCAATACCTTAAATCGAATTGCTGAATCAGCAGATCTTACGCCGCAATCGGGTGTTCTAGAAATTGGACCAGGAATTGGGGCACTCACAGAACAGCTTGCGAAGCGTGCTGGCAAGGTGGTAGCTATTGAAATCGATCAACGTCTACTGCCCATTCTTCGTGAGAGTCTTCAGGAGTATAAGAATGTGGAGGTTATTCATGGGGATGTCTTAGCTGTTGAACTTGCACCGATTCTTGCTCAGCATTTTGCAGATTGTTCGGATATCCATGTGGTAGCTAATTTGCCTTATTACATCACAACGCCTATCTTGATGAAACTCTTAGAGGAAACGAACCAGCAGTTCACGTCCATTGTGGTCATGATGCAAAAAGAAGTAGCTGAGCGATTAGCAGCAGCACCAGGGAGCAAGGCATACGGATCCTTAAGTATTGCATGTCAGTATTATGCAGATGTAGAGAAGCTCTTTACTGTTTCTCGTAAGGTCTTTGTCCCTGCGCCGAATGTGGATTCTATTGTGATCCGTTTAAAGCTTCTTCCGGAGCCACGTGTTCAAGTATGTGATCATGAGCTCTTCCAAAAGGTGATTCGTGCAGCCTTTACACAAAGACGGAAGATGATCAGTAATAATCTGTCTATGAATCTTTTTGCTAAGGATGGGAAGGTGTGGACTCAACGCCTTGGCAGTGAGCTAGACCTTGATATGAAACGGAGAGCAGAGACCTTCTCGATCACTGAATTTGCTGAAATGACCAATTGGCTACTTGAAACGGAAGCACCAATAAAATAAAAAAATAACGCTCACATAAAAATCTTACCTAATTCACACAATATGTATTGACACGAAGAATGTCCAGTTGCTATAATTAAATATTTTTTGACAAACTGAGACTTCTGTGGTAGGATGGTATGTGAGCGAGGTGGTTCTAGAGATGGCAAATAATGCATTGGGTGCCATTAAGCGAAGTTTGGATGCACACATTGGGCAGCATATCTTACTACGCGCCAATGGTGGCCGGAGAAAGACGGTTGAGCGTTCTGGAGTATTAGAGAGAACGTATCCGTCCGTTTTTATTATTAAGCTAGATGAAGAGAAGCATGCATTCGAACGAGTTTCATATAGCTACGCAGATGTATTAACCAAAACTGTGGAACTCACCATTTGTGGACAAGACGGACAAAGATTCACAATTTCATACGAACAATAGGTGCTATGATGTGCCAAGTGGTTTAACGGGTTGCTGTTATTAACAGCAGCCCGTTTTCGTTACCAGCATCTCTAACTGTATAGGAGGAACATTTTGATCGCAGAATAAGCATACCCATCAATTCGAGAAGGGGGCTGAAGGGATGGCTCGACGTAGGGGGATTATGTCCGATCGCTTTAAAGAGGAACTGGCAAAGGAACTTGGCTTCTATGATACGGTTCAGCGTGAAGGATGGGGCGGAATCACCACGAGGGATGCAGGGAACATGGTAAAGCGAGCAATTGAAATTGCAGAAGAAGCACTGGCTCGGGAGCACCAGAAGTAACTGCATCGCATCTTGTAAGCTGAAAACTAAGACATTGAATTGATGGGATGGTCGGGTCAATTTGACCCGACCTTTTCAAGATCATCATTCATTAAAATAAAAAAGGTGTTACTAGCACCAATGATATGCGAATGATACAATAGATGGGCAACACGTAGAAGTAGGTGAGATAATGGAACGAGTATTTGAAAAAGCTTCGGCAAAAATCAATTTAACATTGGATGTGCTAGGTCTAAGGGAAGATGGTTATCACGATGTGGAAATGATCATGACCACCATTGATCTGGCAGATCGGATTGAGCTGATCGCTCGTGGGGACGAGAAAATTGTCATCGAGTGTAATGAGGGTTTTGTTCCTACAGATCAGCGGAACCTAGCGTATCAAGCAGCCGCTCTTCTTCAACAAAAAGCGGATAAACCTGTGGGAGTAACCATCCGTATTGAAAAGCGGATTCCTGTTGCCGCAGGGCTTGCAGGTGGGAGCAGTGATGCTGCAGCGACGTTACGCGGTTGTAATCGCTTATGGAATCTCGGGCTGTCATTAGAGGAATTGAAATTATTGGGTGCACAACTAGGATCAGATGTACCTTTTTGCGTACAAGGAGGAACGGCATTGGCGAAGGGGAGAGGAGAACTAGTCACCACAGTTCCGAACCCTCCAAAGGTCTGGGTAGTTTTGGCTAAACCAGATTTAGGCGTAAGTACTGCTGAGATTTATCAGCAATTTTCCAAGCATGAGCAACAGATAGAGCCAAAAACAGCCATGATGCTTCAGGCCTTAGAGAAAGGCTCGCTTTCCTTAGTGTGTCAGAACCTTTCCAATATGCTGGAGCCGGTTACCGTTCAACTCTATCCCGAGGTGCGCAGGATTCGCGACTGTATGCTTCGTGCAGGTGCAGATGGAGTGCTGATGTCTGGTAGTGGGCCAACCGTTTACGCCATCGCGCAAAGACGAACACGGGCACAAAGGATCAATAATAGCCTTCGTGGCTTTTGTCGCAATGTGTATATTGTTCGTCTTTCAAGTACATCCTTCATGATAAATTGAATTGAATCTTTTAAAACACGTACGAATTTGATATATTGGTAATATAATATTCGTACTTTGGAGGTTGGACATGAGTAAACTGCGCAGGAGTGCTCGGCTTGTCCATATGACTCACTACTTGTTGAATCACCCACAACAAGTGATTGCATTGAAGACCTTTGGTGATAAGTATCAAGCGGCTAAATCTTCAATCAGTGAAGATCTAACGATTATTAAAGAGGTTTTTGAACAAGAGGGGATTGGTCAGCTTTTAACATTGGCTGGTGCTACAGGTGGTGTAAGGTTTATCCCTTCTGTAGCTGAGCGGGAAGCCAAGGAATGGTTAATGCCATTATGTGATAAGCTACAGGATCCCATGCGTATCCTACCGGGTGGATATCTCTATATGAGTGATCTCTTAGCAAACCCCCATTATGTGAAGCAGATAGGACGCCTTTTTTCTGCACGGTTTGCTCAACAAGAGATCGATTGTGTCATGACCATTGAAACCAAGGGTATTCCTCTTGCCTATGCTACTGCAGAATACTTAAATGTTCCTGTGGTCATCGTGCGAAGAGATAGTAAGGTGACAGAAGGGTCAGCAGTAAGCATCAACTATGTATCTGGTTCTCAGAAACGTATTCAGACGATGTGGATGGCTCGTAGAGCTATCCGAGAGCAACAGCGCATCTTAATTATTGATGATTTCATGAAGGCAGGGAGCACCATTCATGGGATGATTCAATTGCTCCATGAATTTGATGCACGCGTAGCTGGAGTAGGCGTCTTCGTAGAGAATTATGTAGATGGAGAGCGACTAGTGGATGACTATATTTCACTAGCCCGCATTACGAGTTGGAATTCTAAGGAAGGTAATCTTAAGGTTGGGTTAGGAAATTACTTTCAATAAGATACGGGGGATTGCAGGATGGATATCATCAAAACCAGTGAGGCGCCTCAAGCGATTGGCCCTTATTCACAAGCGATCCGAGCAGGAGAGTTCCTTTTTTTATCCGGGCAAATTCCGCTACAAGCAGATGGGATGTTAGCAGGCGCTACCATTGAAGAACAGACAGTGCAGGTTCTAGAGAACATCAAAGCAATTCTCAAGGCTAGTGGATCTTCCTTAGAAGATGTAGCGAAGGTAACCATCTTTGTTCGAGATATGAATCACTTCCAAACGGTAAATCAAATCTATGGTGAGTATTTCTCCCAACACCATCCGGCACGAAGCCTTGTAGAGGTTTGCCGGTTACCGAAGGATGTATTAATCGAGATGGAATGTATTGCATATGTAAAATAGATTCCTTTTCCCTAACGAAGAACCTATGGCAGATTCGTAAATTTTTTTTGAAAAAAAGAAGGATTTCGAACATACTGCGTGGAAATAGTAGGTAACTTCTCTTTTTGGGAAAAGGTGGTGAAACAAGCTGTGGAAGTAACTGATGTAAGACTCCGCCGTGTCAATACTGACGGAAGAATGAAGGCGATTGCCTCCATTACCATTGATGGCGAATTTGTTGTCCATGACATTCGTGTAATTGACGGAAATAACGGTTTGTTCGTTGCCATGCCATCGAAGCGCACGCCAGATGGTGAGTTCCGCGATATTGCACATCCCATTTCATCGGCGACTCGCGAAAAAATTCAATCTGCGGTATTGGCAGAATTTGAACGTCAAGGAGAATTGGATCAAGAAGAGCAACACGAAGTAACAGCGTAATTAATCGAATGAAAAAAGGGGCTCATATCGAGCTCCTTTTTTTATGACTCTTTTCTTGAAAAAGAGGAAGGTTTGAGATATAGTCAAAATGGAATAACTATGGGGAAGTGAGGAATTGTATGAGCGAAAAATACGCCATCATTTTGGCTGCTGGTCAAGGTACCCGTATGAAGTCCAAAGTGAACAAGGTGTTGCAACCTGTGTGTGGAAAAGCGATGCTTGCCCATGTTGTGGATCGGATTCGTCAGGCCGGCTTTGCAGAACCTATCGCAGTTATTCGTGACAAGCCCGATCAATTACGTGAATATGTGAAGGATCCCATTCATTTTGTGACCCAGAAAGAGCAGAAGGGTACGGCCCATGCAGTGATGATGGCAGAGCCCTTACTTGCTGGAAAACCTGGTGTCACTTTCGTTGTTTGTGGGGATACTCCATGTATTACTGTTGAGACCTATAAGCGCATTCTCCAAATGCATGAAGAGCACCAAGCTGTAGCAACCATCTTGACTAGTTATGTCAAGGATCCGACAGGCTATGGTCGGATTATTCGCAATGAGGACGGCTATGTAGCTCGGATTGTAGAACATAAGGATGCGACAGAGGAAGAGCGGACCATTAACGAGATTAATACAGCAACCTATTGTTTCAATAATGAGAAGCTATTTGAGGCCTTAAAGCAAGTGGACAATAAGAATGCTCAAGGTGAATACTACCTCACCGATGTGATCGAGATTTTCCAACGTGCAGGGGATTTAATTGTGGCTTGCCCTGCAGAGAATGAAGATGAGATTATCGGTGTAAATGATCGAGTAGCTTTAGCGAAGGCGCAAGAGATTATGCAAAGACAGATTAACCATTCTCATATGATGAATGGGGTATCCATGATTAATCCAGCAACTACTTACATTGGTCCTGATGTTAAGATCGGCAGGGATACGGTGCTCTATCCCAATACTTATCTCGATGGGGAAACAGTAGTCGGTGAGGATTGTGTGATCGGTCCGGATACACAACTGCGTGATACAAGAGTAGCCGATGGGGTTATCGTCGAGCGGAGTGTAGTGCTAGAAAGTGAAATAATGGAAGACGCCAAAGTGGGTCCCTTCAGCTATATCCGTCCAGGCTCTCAGGTAGGTCCACGGGCTAAAATCGGTGACTTTGTTGAGTTAAAGAAAACCATTGTAGGTGAGGGAACCAAAGTACCTCATCTGAGCTATGTTGGTGATACAACAATTGGGCAGTTCAGCAATATCGGCTGTGGTGTAATCAGTGTTAATTATGATGGTGTGAATAAGCATCGCACTGTGATTGGAGATCATGCTTTTATTGGATGTAATTCCAACTTGGTGGCACCTGTCCAAGTGGGAGATCATGCTTATGTAGCTGCAGGTTCTACTGTTACAGAGGATGTACCCACAGAAGCGCTAGCCATAGCACGTGCTCGTCAGGTTAACAAAGAAGGATATGTACCTAAATTAATGTCCAAACATGGGAAAGAACAAAATAAATAAAGACAACTAAATGGAGGGTATTGTTTTCATGGCTACGTATCGAGATCCAAAATTAAAGGTGTTTACTGGCAATGCAAATCCAGGATTGGCAGCTGCCATTGCAGAACACATTGGTGTTCCCCTTGGGCAAGCAGATGTAACCCATTTTAGTGATGGTGAGATCCAAGTTAAGTTAAATGAAAGTGTACGGGGTTGTGATGTCTATGTGATTCAACCTACATCCTATCCTGTCAATGAAAATTTAATGGAACTATTAGTGATGCTAGATGCGCTCAAGCGTGCATCAGCAAAAGGCATCAATGTGGTCATTCCTTACTATGGGTATGCACGGCAAGACCGTAAAGCTCGGGCAAGGGATCCGATTACAGCTCGATTAGTAGCCAATTTAATTGAAACTGCAGGAGCAGATCGGATTATCACCATGGATCTCCATGCAACTCAGATTCAAGGTTTCTTTAATATCCCCGTGGATCATCTCTTAGGTGTTCCCATTTTGGCTGAATACTTCAGGGAGAAGAACCTTGATGATGTGGTAGTGGTCTCTCCTGATCATGGTGGGGTAACGCGTGCTCGCAAATTAGCTGAATATCTAAAGGCTCCCATTGCGATTATCGATAAGCGCCGCCCAGCACCGAATGTCGCTGAAGTGATGAATATTGTGGGGAGCATTGATGGTAAGCATGCAATTCTCATCGATGATATTATAGATACTGCTGGAACCATTACACTTGCAGCCCAGGCCTTAATTGATCATGGAGCCAAGAGCGTCTATGCTTGCTGTACTCATCCAGTATTATCTGGACCAGCAATGGAACGGATTGAAAACTCTCCCATCAAAGAATTGGTAGTCACTGACACCATTGTCATGCCACCAGAAAAGAAGATGGACAAGATGGTCATTCTTTCTGTTGCACCACTTATTGCAGAAGCCATTATACGTGTCCATGAAGAGTTATCCGTGAGCAAACTTTTTGATTGATCCAGTAGGCGTAACGTTGGTTGCGCCTTTCTGCTATTCCCAATGAAGCGAATCAATTGATATGGTAGGTGTAACCTGTAATGAAATGTATTGTTGGTCTTGGAAATCCCGGTCCTCGTTATGCTACGTCTCGCCATAATGTTGGATTTATGGCGGTTGATCAACTGGCGGAGAAGTGGGGTACATCCATTCAAAAAGAGAAGTTTCAAGGCTTATATGCCACTTGTGTTGTGAATCAAGAGAAGGTATTACTCTGTAAGCCTCTTACTTACATGAATCTATCAGGGGAGTGTGTAGGTCCTCTTCTTCACTATTTTGACATTGCCATTGATGATCTCGTGGTTATCTATGATGATCTTGATTTATCTGTAGGTCGTCTACGCTTACGGGAGAAAGGAAGCGCAGGTGGACATAATGGTATGAAATCCATTATCCAGCATCTGGGTACCTCTGACTTCAAACGAATCAAAATAGGCATTGGTCGACCCCAGTTTGGCGATGTGAAAGATTATGTTTTGCAACCCTTCTTTCCAGAGGATCGGGAGCAGATAAGCAGTGCTATTTCTAATGCAGTGGAAGCTGTTCAAGTATGGCTGCAAAACGATTTTATCTCTGCGATGAATCGCTATAATGGGAAGGGCTGATCCCCTTCGTATGAATTGGTAGTCACTTGCCCATACTAAAAGGTATCATGATGGGCAAGGAGGCATAGGATAAGGATGAAATATATTTGTCGCTCCTGTGGCACGATGATTGGTCATCTAGATCCTACTCAAGTAACGGAGCGTGCTCTTGGCTTCGACTGCCTTACGATTGAGGAACGTCAGGAGATTCTCCAATACCAAGAGAATGGCGAGATACATGTCCAGATTATTTGTGAACATTGTCAGGAAGCCTTGGAACGTCATCCAGAGTTACATTTACAGTCAACGCCTTTGCAATGAAGCAAAATAGCCTTGGCATCCCCTCTGCTAGGGCTTATTTGCTGTGTAGATTGTATGGCTCATACACGCCTTAAATCACGATTACTGTATAAGCAAGGAGGAGAAAGATGGAGGGAATCTATCAATTATTTCATCAAGACCCCCAATTTCAGACGATATCAGAGGGTATACGAAGGGGATTACGCGAACAGTTGGTGGCTGGTTTATCCGGTTCATCCCGTCACCTCTTTCTTGCTGCGCTATATAGACAGACCGGACGCTCGCAGTTAATCGTAACGCATAATATGTTTCAAGCACAAAAGGTATATGATGATCTCTCTAGCATTGTCTCTCCAGATGATGTGTTTCTTTATCCCGTGAATGAGTTGATCGTCTCAGAAGTTGTGGCTGCTAGCCCAGAGGTAATGGCGCAAAGGATTCAGATTCAAAGCAGATTACTGCAAAAAAAATCGACCATTGTGATCACTCCCTTTGCAGGGGTGCGACGGATCTTACCACCAGCCTCGCTATGGCTCGATCAGCAATTTTTAATAAGTAAAGATGAAGAGTTGAATCTCACTGAGCTCCTTCCTCGTCTTTTATTACAAGGCTATGAGAGAGTCGATCTCGTTGAAAAGCCAGGAGAATTTAGCCTTCGCGGAGGCATCTTAGATATTTTTCCCATGCTTGAGGAGAATCCAGTTCGGATCGAATTATTCGATGTGGAAATTGATTCAATGCGTACCTTTTCAGTTGAGACACAACGCTCTATTCAAGAAGTAGATACGGTTTGGATCGTTCCTGCAAGAGAGGTATTGGTTACGGGTGAACGTATGCAGAAGGCTGCAGAAGAGTTGAATCGTCAAATAGAAGGTATCGCTTCCATCATCGGTGATCATGATGTACGTCAACAATTGCAGGATAAATTAAGCCATGAGGCTTTTTTATTAAAAAGCGGAGAATATTTTTCAGGAATCTATAAATATGCCGAATTATTATATCCTGAAAAAAATACTTTACTAGATTATATGGGGAAAGATACCATTCTCATTATCGATGAACCGTCGAGAGTTCAAGATTCAGCACAACGGCTCGAGCTAGAGGAAGCCGAATGGCAGATCGGGATGACGCAGATCGGAGAGATGCTACCTGGAGCCACTCTATCGATTCGCTATGAAGAATGGAAATCTCACTATCAACATCCGATTCTTTACATTTCCCTCTTCTTAAAGCAGGTAGCAAAATCGCATGTTGCCAATGTAGCCAATTATACAAGTCGTTCCATGCAACAGTTTCATGGGCAAATCCATGTCTTAAAGACAGAGATGCAGCGCTGGCGTAAGGAAGGAATGACGATACTCTTCTGTGCTTCTGACAAGGAGCGGGCGCAACGTCTACAGCATGTATTACATGATTATCAGATGGATGTGGATCTGGTCTTACATGGTGTAGGAGAATCATTACCCAGTCATCCTACGATCTTTCTTGGTCAGCTGCAGAGCGGCTTCGAATTACCCTTTCACCGCTTTGTGGTTGTTACAGAAGAGGAAGTATTTGTACAAAAAAAACAGCCCAAGCGGAAGCAGGTCCAAATCGATAATACAGAGCGTATTAAGAGTTACCAAGAGTTGCAACCGGGAGATTATGTGGTTCATATCAATCACGGGATCGGAAGATATCTTGGGATCGAAACCTTAGAAGTTGAAGGCATTCATAAGGACTATTTAAACATCCATTATGCGGGTGAAGATCGGCTCTATGTACCCATTGACCAAATTGATCAAGTACAGAAATATTTAGGTGGCGATGAGCGTCCTCCTAAGGTGAACCGTCTTGGAGGAAGTGAATGGAAGCGGACAAAAAGCAAAGTCAAAGCATCTGTACAAGACATTGCTCAAGATCTCATCCAACTCTATGCGAAGCGAGAAGCAGCAAAAGGCTATGCATTTGAACGGGACAGTGAGGATCAACGGGCCTTTGAATCATTATTCCCCTATGAAGAGACTCCTGATCAATTGCGAACCATTGAAGAGATAAAGCGAGATATGGAGAGCCCACAGCCCATGGATCGACTATTGTGCGGGGATGTAGGTTATGGGAAGACAGAGGTGGCCATGCGAGCAGCTTTTAAAGCGGCGATGGAAGGAAAACAAGTAGCAGTTCTGGTTCCTACTACCATTTTGGCTCAACAGCATGAAGAAACCTTCCGTCAACGCTTTGCTGGTTTCCCCTTAGAAATTAGAGCCCTTAGCCGCTTCCGTACTCGGAAGGAACAGCAAGAGATCCTAAAGGGCTTGAAGGAAGGCACCGTAGATATTGTGATTGGTACTCATCGTCTCTTATCCAGCGACGTCCAATTCCGCGATCTTGGTTTACTCATTGTGGATGAAGAGCAACGTTTTGGTGTGAAGCACAAAGAAAGAATAAAGCAGCTAAAGACCAATGTAGATGTGCTCACCTTAACAGCAACACCGATCCCACGTACACTTCATATGTCCATGTTAGGTGTACGTGACCTTTCTGTAATTGAGACCCCTCCAGAAAATCGCTTTCCTGTACAAACCTATGTGGTTGAATACACACCAGCACTGGTACGGGAAGCCATTGAACGCGAGCTAGCCCGCAATGGGCAAGTATTTTATCTCTACAATCGTGTAGATGGGATAGAACGTATGACAGAACAGATTGCTGCTTTGGTGCCCAATGCCAGGGTGGTCTATGCCCATGGGCAGATGGGTGAACATCAACTAGAACGGATTATGCTAGATTTTTTGGATGGACAGTTTGATGTACTGGTGAGTACCACCATTATCGAAAGTGGTGTGGATATTCCTAATGTGAATACACTGCTTATCCATGATGCAGACCGTTTAGGACTATCTCAGCTCTATCAGCTACGTGGACGTGTCGGGCGCTCCAATCGTATTGCCTATGCGTACTTTATGTATCAAAGGAACAAGGTATTGAGAGAAGACGCGGAGAAACGACTTCAAGCGATCAAAGAGTTTACACAGCTCGGTTCGGGGTTTAAAATTGCCATGCGAGATTTAGCTATTCGTGGAGCAGGAAATTTATTAGGTTCTGAGCAACATGGATTCATCGCTTCGGTAGGACTTGATCTTTATACGAAGATGCTAAAAGATGCCATTCGTGAATTGAAGGGAGAACAGGAAGAAGAACCCTTCCAACCTGAGATCGATCTGAAGATCGATGCCTACCTTCCCTCCACTTATATCGAAGATAATCGTCAAAAAATCGAGATGTATAAGC
This sequence comes from Rubeoparvulum massiliense, assembly GCF_001049895.1. Taxonomy (GTDB): domain Bacteria; phylum Bacillota; class Bacilli; order Rubeoparvulales; family Rubeoparvulaceae; genus Rubeoparvulum; species Rubeoparvulum massiliense. The sequence goes on along the minus strand of NZ_CVPE01000004.1, from coordinate 508,152 downwards.
GTATTGCAAGTATTACGAATATGGAGGCCCTACAGGATTTAATTGATGAAATGGTAGACCGGTATGGTGAACCACCATTAGCCGTCCAAAATTTACTCACAGTTGCAAAAATCCGCGTCTATTGTTATTGTAATCACATCCCGCAAATTCAAGAAGACGAGCAACGTATTAAGGTAACGCTCCAGCCTGTTCGCGGGAAGCAATTGAATGGCGCACGCTTGTTGGAGCATATGATGAAGGTGGAATCGAGGCGATTGGCCATTTCTTCAGGAGAACAAATCCATGTTTTTGTTAAAAAACAGGGTTTGTCTGAACAAGAGAAAATAACCATCTTGGATCGCTTTTTGGACGGGCTAAATCAAGTCTTTGAGGAGGACAAAACCGCATGAGTATTGTAAAGAAATTAGGAATGGTGCTTCTAAGTAGCACATTATTAGTTACACTAACAGCTGGCTGTGGGAATTCAGAGAAAAAAGCAGAAGAAAATAAAACAGCAACAGAGCAACAAGGGAATGCAGCAGGTGAAGCACAAAAAGCTCCATCGCTCGCTGAACTCCTACCCACTGTGGAAAAGGTGTCAGACAATCCTGATCAAGTAGTCGCTACCTATAAGGATAAGACCTATACGGCTGGTGAATTCCAGTCCTATTTACATGTACAAGCTTTCACTTATTTTGATCTAGCAACACAAATCAATGACCCATCCATCCGAAAGATGTTGTTAGAATCCATGGTTATGAATCAGATCCTGGCTGATTCTGTAAAAGAAGAGCCCAAGGACTTACAAAAAAATGTGGAAGAACAATATAACAATTATATTCAAACACTGACAGGTGCTTTAGGTATCTCTGAAGAAGAGATGATGAAAACATTAAAGGATAAGCTAGATATTACCAAGGATCAAATCATTGAACAAATGCGGATCGTAGCCCTTGCACAAGAAGGATTAAAAAATCATGTAGATTCACTATCCACCAATATTGATAAGACCTATGCGGATTATCCTGAGTTATTTACCAAGGCATCTGTACGTCATATTCTCATCGCTTTCAATTCTCGGAGTGAGGAGGATGTCAAGAAGGAAGCTGAACAACTGGTTGAGCAAATCAAGGGTGGAGCAGATATGGCAGCACTGGCTCAAGAGAAGTCTGAGGATCCAGGGAGTAAAGAACAAGGTGGAATCTATGAAGACGCCCCAGTATTTCAATGGGTCCCTGAATTTAAAGAAGCCGCTCTCAATATGGAGTTGAATGAAGTAAAAGCTGTTCGTACGGACTATGGATACCATGTAATGCGTGTAGAAGCTAGAACCATGGTACCGAAAACAGAGGCAAAAGAGTATTTAGCTCAACAATCTCTGGGTGGCTGGGCCTACCAAAATATGTATGATAATGAAGTGACTCCATCATTAAAGATCACGATGGAATAACAATATTTATGGGTTCGATTGGGAAAGGTATTATTACCTTTCCTTTTTTTTGCTTGTAACAACACAAGATCTACCAATATAGACTGGCGAATATTATCAATCAAGGTGTTAAATACTACTTTTACGGAGGGCAGAGTGAGCAGCAGACAACAATTAAAGGACTGCGTTGTCCTTTGCAAGATTACATCAAGAAAGTGAGGCATCACGTCATGAAAGCGACAGGCATAGTTCGACGCATCGATGATTTAGGTCGTGTGGTTATCCCTAAAGAGATTCGAAGAACATTACGAATTCGCGAAGGAGATCCCCTAGAAATTTTTGTTGACCGTGATGGTGAGGTAATTTTAAAAAAATACTCTCCCATTGGAGAACTGGGCGACTTTGCCAAGGAGTATGCGGAAGCATTATTTGAAAGTTTGCGTTCATTAGTCTTAATTAGTGATCGAGATGCAGTGATTGCAGTAGCTGGTGGCTCTCGTAAGGATTACCATGATAAGGCTATTAGTGACATTGTGGAGCAAAGCATGGAAGAGCGGAAAACCACGATAGAAAATCGTGAAGGTGATTATGAATTAGTTAAAGATTATACTGAACATTATTCAGGCTTTGTTATCGCTCCTATCATCGCTGGGGGTGACCCAATTGGTGCTGTCATCCTAGTTGAGCGGGAAGGGAAACAGGTTAGCGAATTGGAAGAGAAGATGGCTGAGACAGCAGCTTATTTTCTCGCGAAACAAATGGAGCAATAAAGATAAAATTTACGATTTTGGATTCAAGGCAGGTGTCGACACCTGCTTTTCTTTTGCAGAAGAGGAGATGATTATGGTGAATTTTCTCGATTCAAATGCGCTATATGAAAGTTATGTTTGAATCTGATATAATGGGTGCAGTTTTGAGTGAGGAGCGCAACCATTATGAGTGGAGAAAGCAGAAAATTAATTAAGGGTGCTGCCATTTTAGGCATGGCAGCATTTATTTCGAAGGTCATTGGCTTAATTTATCGATTCCCATATAAAGCGATTACAGGTGATGATGGATTTTATGTGTATAATCAAGTCTATCCCATCTATTCTACGCTACTAATTATTGCTACAGCAGGTTTCCCCATGGCAATTTCTAAGCTGGTTTCTGAACGCTTAGTTATAGGAGATACAATCGGCGCGAAGCAAGTTTATCGGGTGAGTAGCCTTTTTTTGGGATTCACAGGCTTGGTCTCTTTTTTGCTCCTCTTTTTTGGTGCAGAGCAGATTGCTACATGGTGGGGTGATCCGAAGCTCACATTACCCATTCGTGTCATCTCGATCTCGATCTTGATCGTCCCACAAATCGCTGCAATGCGCGGTTATTTTCAGGGCTTTCAAAATATGATGCCCACAGCAGTTTCGCAGGTTGTGGAGCAGATTGTACGTGTAGCTACGATTCTAATCTTAGCGTACTGGTTTATGAATCATGGGTATGGTGTCTACTATGCAGGAGCAGGTGCCATGTTTGGTGCTTTTATGGGTGCGTCGTCAGCTCTGTTCATTCTGCTATACTACCAACGGGATATTCGGAAGGAACAGGAACGTTATGTCCAATTCAAACAAGATCAGATAAGTGAGTCATCTTCAACGAAGATCCTTAAGGAGCTATTTACCATTGCGATCCCGATCTGCTTCGGGGCCATGGTGGTGCCATTAATGCAATTAGCAGATTCCGCCACGGTCAAAAATATGCTTACCATCGCTCATTGGCCAGAAGAGGATGCCATTACACAAACGGGTATCTATGGAAGAGGGATGCCCCTTGTACTCTTTGCTTCATTTTTTGCTACGGCATTATCCAGTGCATTGATTCCATCCATTGCAGAGGCGAAGGCAAAGGGGGAAATGAAAGTAATTGGCATCCGTACAGAATTGGCGATACGTCTTACCCTGATCATTGGCTTGGCAGCATCTGTTGGACTTGCTGTATTAGGCGAGCCTATCAATGTAACCTTGTGGCAGAATGACAGTGGTACATTTACCATGCAGGTACTGGCCTTCATGACTATTTTTTCCACCATTGTAATCACATCTTCAGGTATATTGCAGGGGTTAGGCCGCGTTTATTTGCCAGCTGTTCATATGCTCTTTGGTGTTGGCCTAAAAATCATCTTAAATATTCTCCTTGTTCCCCTATGGGGCATTACGGGAGCAGCGATTTCTACAGTGCTGGCATATGGCTTAGCAGCGCTTTTGAATATGCGTTCATTGGCCAAGTATACAGGAGTAAGCTTTCATTTTCGTGACTTTTACTGGAAGCCCTTGCTCTCTGTCCTTATTATGGGTGTACTCGTTGCACTTACAGATTTAGTGCTGCAATGGGCTCTATATGGAGTACTCTCCTATCGTTGGCAGATGTTGATCATTACCATTGTTGGTGTTTTGGTTGGGGTTCTTAGCTACTCCCTTGCATTATTACGTACTGGTGCAATTGTTCGTACAGACTTACGCGTTGTGCCAAAGGCCAATCGTCTTATTCCGCTACTGGAAAGATTGCGTTTAATTCGCTAAGCATATGAAGATTGGCATCAATGAAGAGGTGATTGAAATGCACGAAATACGTATTTATGGTGTAGGTTATGGTGGCTTGAACCAATTAAGCTCAGGCTTATTACAGCAGATCTATCAGGAGCCCCATCTATATGCACGTACATTAGACCATCCGATCTTTTCACAGTGGGATTACCCAGGGACGATTATCTCGTTCGATGAGTACTATGTGAAATATCCAACATTTCAACAGGTCTATGTAGCCATTGTTTCGGAACTGAAAAATGCTGCAGAATCTCAGGATGTGGCCTATGTAGTGCCTGGGCATCCCATGGTGGCGGAGATGACGGTTAAGCTTTTGTTAATGGCAGAAACGGGTAATGGTAGTCAATATCATCTCCAAATCATGGGAGGGCAAAGCTTTTTGGATCAAGTATATACGGCCTTTCAAGTTGATCCTGTAGATGGTTGCGTGGTCCTTGACGGTACAAGCTTACAGGAAGAACAGTTTACTCCTTATCTCCACCTTATTATCATGCAGGTGTATGATCGGATGGTAGCCTCAGAGGTAAAACTCACATTAATGGAGTATTATCCTGATGAATACCCAGTGGTGATTGGAACAGCCTTAGGCATTGCTGGAGAAGAACAGATTCAAGAGGTTCCCCTCTATCAATTGGATCATCATGATCTGTTTAATAATTTAACCTGTGTCTATGTCCCGAAATCAGAGGAAATGGGTGATCGTCTTCGCCATTTCCAACAGCTTCGGCAGATCATTGCCCAGCTCCGCTCACCAGAAGGCTGCCCTTGGGATCAGAAACAGACGCATCAGTCCTTACGTAAGTATGTACTAGAAGAGGCTTATGAAGTGGCTGATGCAATTGATGAAGAGGATCCGGAGCATCTTCAGGAGGAATTAGGGGATCTTTTATTGCAAGTGATGTTACATGCACAGATCGGCAAGGAGACAGACGAATTCTCAATCTATGATGTGATCGAAACATTAAATAAAAAGATGATCCATCGTCATCCTCATGTTTTTGGATCAAAGAATGTGAAGGATGAGCATGAAGTGCTTCAAAATTGGCAAGAACTGAAAGAAGCAGAAAGGCAACGAGAGGGGGAAGTGAGTTCATTGCTCAATTCCGTTCCTGTCTCCATTCCTGCGATGCAACGGGCCATTGCATTACAGAAGGAAGCTGCAAAGGTAGGCTTTGATTGGGCTGAATCGGAGGAGATTTGGAAGAAGATTTATGAGGAGTTATTGGAAGTTGAAGACGCGAAAGGTGAGTCCATTGAGCGGGTAGAGGAAGAGCTGGGTGATCTGTTCTTTGCGCTGATCAACTATGCCCGCTTTATCAAGATTGACCCAGAGGCTGCATTAGCAAATGCCAATCTTAAATTCACCCATCGCTTTCAATACATAGAGCATGCGATTCAGCAAAATGGAGGTTCCATGAAAGCAAGCAACATTGAAGAGCTGGAATACTATTGGCAAGCAGCAAAGCAGAATGAAAAAGAGAAATAGAGAAAAAATTGTGTCTAGAGAAGGAATTTAGCAAGTCAACTCGAATATGAGTAGGTAGCACCAAAAAGGAGGCTTATTAGGATGAATAAACAAGAGATTGTAGGGAACATTGCTGCAAAAAGTGGTTTGACCAAAAAAGATGTGGAGAAAGTTTTAAGCCAATTCTTTGATGAGGTTTCCAATGCCTTAGCAAATGGAGACAAAGTTCAATTTGTTGGCTTTGGCACATTTGAAACACGTAAGCGTGCAGCACGTACTGGTCGTAATCCTCAAACTGGTAAAGAAATCACAATTCCTGAAACTGTTGTTCCTGCGTTTCGTCCTGGTAATAAATTAAAAGAAGCAGTCAAATAAGATGCGCCTAGATAAGTTTCTTAAAGTATCGAGAATTATTAAGAGGCGAACTCTTGCTAAAGAAGTATGCGATCAAGGTCGCGTTAAAATTAATGGACTTGAGGCGAAAGCGAGCAGCATTGTGAAAGTTGGAGACCAATTAGAGATTCGTTTTGGCCAGAAAATCTTAACGATACGAGTGGATCTGCTCAATGAACATTCTCGTAAGGAGGATGCGAAAGAGCTATATAGCCTGATTAAGGAAGAATCCATTCAATCCAATGAAGACTACACCATGCTGTAGTCTCTTTTTTATCTGTAAAAGTTCTATTTTGATCCTCCTTTCCATACCATGTACTAAAGAGTGTACAGGCAGTAATCCACTGTCAGGGAAAGGGGTCAAGCACATGAACAGCCGCCCATCCAATGCGCAGCAGAAGCAGCATGAAGTGATGATTGTTGGAAGAAAAAAGATGGAGATTACCGGTGTTATACATGTTGAGAGCTTTGATAGTGATGAATTTTTAGTAGAGACGGTAGCAGGGTTTTTAAGCGTGCAAGGCGAAAACTTGCATATTAAAACCTTAAGTCTGGATCAAGGGCTACTTGCCATTGAAGGTCTTTGTCGAGAAGTGCGTTATCTTGATCAGCATGGAGAAAAGGCGAAAGGTCTCTTTGGACGGTTATTCAAGTGAGTTTAGAGATCCAACTGATTACAGCGGCTGGTATGCTCGGTGTAGGATTTCTTTTGGGTGCAGGATATGATGTGATCCAGGCAAGCCGCAAGGTATGGCGGACTCCATCCTGGGTTCAATGGGTGAGTGACCTCCTATTTTGGGGTGTGGGCACCTGGGTTACATTTAAGATGTTGTTCCATCTTAATGGTGGGATATTACGCCCCTATTTTTTGGGCTTTCTTTTTGCAGGATCCTTGGGTTATTACCTTTTTTTACATCAGACTATAGTCAAGCTTTACCAGGGTATGCTATCTTTGATATGGAGAGTTGTAAAAAGCAGCTTTTTATTACTGTATCGTGTGATCCTATTTCCGCTCCGACTACTTTACGCGTGTTTGATCATGATCGTCGGTGCAGTCTTCTGGTTCTTTACGGGTTTGACCCGCATTGTGTTAGGACCATTAAGGTGGATTGCTTCCCTGTTATGGAGAGGGATTAAACAATTACCGGGGATTCAACGGTGGACGGATCGAAACTCAGACAATGAAGATGAGAACAATCACAAGGACTGAAGGGGATGAGAGAACCCATGAATCGTGGAATGGTTCGTCGAAGGAAGCGCTGGAATCGTATTATACTTCTTCTTTTATTTATATATGGTACATGGGCTTTCGTCACCTATCAACATCAAGAGTCAGCGCTCGATGAAAAAAAGGAGCAGATAGAACAGCTATCAAAAGAAGCAACGATTGTAAAAGCACAGTATGAGGAGCTTACTTATCAGATTGAACGTCTTCAAGACGAAGACTATCTTTTAGAATTAGCACGGAAAGAATACTATATGTCTTTACCGGGAGAAATGATTTTTGAGTTCCCCAAATAAGTATTGATCAAATTGACAGTTATTTTTCCCTTCGTTTATAATGGAACATGAAGAGTGTTTTTATCATCTTTAAGGAGGATTTTTTTCTACATGGCGATTGAAGTGGGCACTAAATTGCAAGGCAAAGTTACAGGGATCACTAATTTCGGTGCATTTGTTGAACTACCGGATGGAGTGACTGGTCTTGTCCACATTAGCGAGATTGCAGACAACTATGTGAAGGACATTCATGACTTTCTCAAGGTGAATGATGTTGTAACCGTGAAAGTTCTCAGTGTCGAATCAGATGGTAAGATTGGTTTATCTATTCGTCAGGCTAGTGACAGCTATAGCCCAGAGAACAATCGTAAGCGCAATTCACGTGAACGGAACCAACGTCCCCGTCCCCAAGATTTATCTTTCGAAGACAAGCTAACTCGTTTTATGAAGGATAGCGATGAGCGTCTAGCCACTCTGAAACGCTATACGGAAGGGAAGCGAGGGAACGGCAAGCGTTAAAATAAAATATCGATCTAAAAACGCATCCTGACGGGATGCGTTTTTCATATTGCGACAAGCTTCCCTCCCCATGAAAAACAGTCAAGTAATTGTCGGAAAATTCTTTCATTGTGTTCCCCCTTTTTGACAAACTTCCTACATGTCAGTGGCTATAATGGAGAACACCAATGATAAAGAGGTGATAGAAAATGAAAGAGAAAAGCATGATGGCTGCAGGAGTGCAGCTTCATCAGAATGGACAGATTGGCTGGGGTACCCTTATGGAACGATGGATTAATGGGAACCGTCTTACGCTTCTCCTCTTTATGGGTATGGGATTCTTATTTGGACGAGCTCAGATCTTAGGCGATATGTTTCCCTTTGCCTTATCCTACTATTCTGTGATCCACTACCTTCGGCGTAAGGAAAGTAGCTTGGTGGCACTAGGAATTCTATTGGGAGCAAGTAGTCAAGGGATGATTGCCTTTTTCCTCATCGCCTCTCAACTTGTTGTATACTCCATGCTGGCAATGGGGGGAAAACGCAAGCAACCGATTGCAATCTACTGGTATTCAGTAGTATTGGGGGGAACAATTTTTCTTACGCGGTTCATGCAAGCCTATATCATGAATAGCTTTACCTATTATCAACTCTCACTTGCTCTCGTTGAAGCACTACTTGCTACGGTACTTTACTATCTTTTTACACAGTCCCTTCCCCTAGTTCAGCGGAAGAATCCATTACCCTTTACCCATGAAGAATTGATTTCCTGTGTATTACTAATGGCCTCGGTGATGATTGGATTGGTAGGCTTAATGCTAGGACCCATCTCCCTTTTGCATGTGCTTTCTCGCTGGGCAGTTCTTCTATTTGCTTTCATCGGGAATGGAATGGTAGGAGCTACAGCAGGCGTGGTGGTAGCCTTAATCATCAGTCTTGCGGATGTCCAAGCACTACCGGAGATTGGGAGACTAGCATTCGCAGGCTTATTGGCAGGTTTAATAAAAGATGCAGGGAAGCTGGCAGTTTCCGCTGGTTTTCTCATCGGATCCTCCCTACTTACTTTCTATTTACAAGGTCCGATCAATATCTCATTACTTGAAACATTTCTCGCCATTTTCCTATTTGTCGTTACACCAAAGAGGTGGCTACATCACTGGGCTGGTTTTATTCCAGGCACGATAGAGTATAAGAGTGCAAAGGACGAAGAGACCCAATTTGCTCGTAAAGCATTGCTCGATCGTGTTAATCAGCTAAGCGAAGTATTTCAACATTTATCCCGAAGCTATTTGCAAAAACGTATAAGCAAGCAATCTCAGCAGCACCAGAGTAGGTATGAAACCTTACTTGATCGGGTCACCAATGAGACTTGCCTCCATTGCTGGCTACGTGATGAATGTTGGGAAAAGAATTTTGAACGAACCAATCAGATGATGAAGCAGATGAGTCAGCATGTGGAACAGTTCAAAGAGATTAAGAGCAGTGCCATTCAACCGAACTGGATTCAATCCTGTAAGAAGGTGGAGCGGGTACTGCGAGTGATGAAGAAAGCACATGAAGAGATTATGAAGGAATGGCAAGTACAGGAGCGGATGGAGCAGATACGCCAGATGATTGCCCAACAGTTCTCAGGTATTTCCCAGGTAATGTCGCAGTTTGCCCACTCTGTAGAAAGGGAGGGTACTGTTTTTAAACGTCAGGAGCTATCCATTCGCGAATCAATTGAGAACTTAGGTATTCAGATTGATGATGTTCAGATTCTATCGTTAACCGAAGGAGAGATGGAATTGGCGATCACCCTTCCCTATTGTGATGGAAAGGAAGTGAGTAGGAAGCTGATCGCTCCATTACTTTCTCAATTAACTGGTGAAAACATTATTGTAAAGGAGGATGGCTGTATTCACCCGAAAGGGACATCATGTACTACCCATTTTATTTCTGCAAACACCTTTGCGATTACCACTGGTTATGCTGGCGTGGCCAAAGCGGGGAGAATGATCTCTGGTGATGTTCATTCAGAGATGAACATCGGACGAGGGAAGGTTGCCATCGCCATCAGCGACGGAATGGGTAATGGGGAACGGGCCCATAAAATGAGTGCGGAAGCGCTTCAATTACTTCATGATCTGTTACGAACTGGCTTGAGTGAACAGGTGGCCATTCAAATGACCAATGCCATATTAGGCATCCGTCCCGATGATGAGATGTTTGCAACCTTGGATCTCTCCTATATTGATTTACAGAGTGGAAACACCCGCTTTTTAAAGATTGGGTCGCCTCCTTCTCTCATTATTCGAGGTGATAAGATTATATCCGTTCGTGCAGAAAATTTACCCTTAGGCATTGTTAATCAACTAGAGCTTGAAGTGGTGGAGGAACACTTAAAAGCAGGTGATCTTTTAGTCATGATGACCGATGGGGTTTATGAGCTATCTGGATGGGAAGAGGCATATGAAGCTTGGATTCAGAAGGCGATTGCAGAGGTCGGACGAAGTGAGCCACAACGAATTGCTGATGCTCTATTAGAACAGGTGGTTCTACATCATCCCCAATTAGAGGATGATATGACCATACTGGTGGCACGTGTGGAGCGCTTTTCACCAGCATGGTCAACGATTCCACTGCCACGGGGACTTCAGATTGAGCCAATTCGAAGAATTTCCTGACGTCATCAGTAAAGAGAAAGGAAGGGTATGCATTAGGATAAAGATGGAAAAAATGATAATACCATAAGGAGGCGGTAAGGAGGGCAAACAATATGGGGAGAATAACCCTACGACAGATTCTATGTCTTACTGATGGCGGCTCTAATCAAGGGGACAGTCCAGTTACTGCAGCGCAATATGCACGTGAGCTAGGAATCACTGTCAATGTAATCGGTATCGTAGATCGTAAGCATATGACACCTCAAGAGGAGCAAGAGATTGCAGAGATAGCAAAAGCAGGAGGAGGTATCAGTCAAATTGTTGGTGTACAACAGCTGACGCAAACAGTCCAAATGGTGACAAGGCAAGCCATGAATCAAACCATCACCAATGTTGTTCAACAGGAATTAAAAGAGATATTAGGTGAAGGTTCACTTGCAGTATTACCTCCTGCACAAAGGGGAGAAGTGATAGAACGGGTTAATGATCTCGGTGAAATGGCTAATCTTCAAGTATTAATATTGATTGATACCAGCGCAAGTATGAAGAGTAAAATGTCTGCAATTCAACATGCACTACGAGACTTTCAATTAAGTCTGGAATCAAGGGCAGGGGTGAGTAGATGGGCTGTCTATACTTATCCAGGGAAAAAAGAGGTTATCACTGAGCAAGTAGCCTGGTGTGAAGATATGAACCAGTTAACTCATTTAGCCTCCAAGCTGGAAATGTCGGGGTTAACACCAACGGGTCCCGCTATCCAAAGTGCCATCAAGTATTTTGAGTCTGGAACAAGCAGGTTACCTACTGGAGAATGGGATGATGAAGGTAGGTTGAATGACCATGTCATTTAGCGCTTTTCCTGTACAGATCATCGGGCGTTGGAATCAAAAAAAGTATGAAGTTGTACGAGAATTGGGTAGAGGAGCCAATGGCATTGTTTATCAGGTAACGCGTGATAATCAGTATTATGCCTGTAAGTGCTCGTCTGATCTTACAACTATACAAATGGAGATTAATGTATTACAGCATTTTGCAAGGACCCGGGAGCGTTTCTACGGGTCTTTCCTCTTGGATGCTGATGATTTCTTGTGGAATGGTCGATTATATAGTTATTACATTATGCCTTATTTTAAAGGAGTTACGTTAGATCGTTGGATTAGACAAAAGGGAAGAGTAGAGGCAGCGCGCTGCATTAATCACCTACTCGAACGAGTACGACCAATTCATGAGGCGGGATACGCATTCGGTGACATCAAGGCTGCTAATGTTTTGGTTTCATCTGGCTCAGGGGAGGTAACTCTCATTGATTTTGGAGGGGTAACGCCATTTGGACAAGGGATCCGTCAATATACGGAGCAGTATGATCAAGGTGTATGGAAAGGTGCTTCGCGGAAGGCTGATCAAACTTATGATCTCTTCTCCATCAGCATATTATTTCTTGAGTTACTGGTACAGGACCGTGTTTCAATGGCACAGTTGCTAAAATCAAGGGTGGGAATAGCCGGATTGGAGCGCTTGATCAACAAATATGTTGAACCTCATTATCGAAAAGTATTATGGTATGGAATAAGAGGAAAGTACCAATCTGTGGAGAGTATGCGTAAGCATCTTACTCAATGTGATAAGAGTCTAAAAAATCAGCGCCAAGATGTGGTACCCTCTGGTAAAGGCTTAATATATGGGATGCTTTTTATCGCATCGATCCTCTATTTATGTGGATATTGGTTACAGGGATACATTCCTTAAGCAAGAACGATGGGAGGGGGAGAGTCTGAGTGTTAGAGGAGAGAGTGGCATCGTTTTTCGAACAGCATCAATTTACTCAATTAGAGAATCTACTTTTGCTTGTAGGTGTTTCAGGTGGTCCAGATTCCATGGCTCTTCTAGCCATTCTTCATCAGCTTCAGCCATTCTATAAGTACAGAATTATGGTTGTTCATGTGAACCATCAACTTCGAGGGGTAGAGGCCGACTTAGATCAAGCCTTGGTGGAAGAGACATGTAAGAATTGGCATATTCCTTACGTATTACAACGAGTCAATGTGAAAGAATATATGCAGGAGTATAAATTGGGAAGTGAAGAGGCTGCACGAATATTACGTTATGATGTATTCCGTCAAGTTGCTCATGCAGTATCGGCATCCCATCTGTTTTTAGCTCATCATGCAGATGATCAGGTAGAAACTGTTCTGATGCATCTTTATGATGGCACAGGTTTACAAGGATTGAAGGGGATGGATCCGCTGCGCCATTGGGAAGGTAAGTGGCTAGTCCGACCTCTTTTAGGTACCTGGCGCAATGAGATTGAAGCGTACTGTGAGGAGAAAGAGATTCCGTACCGTATTGACGCTACCAACTTTTCTGTGGAATTCGAGCGTAACTGGCTACGTCATCAGCATATCCCCCAATTACAAGAAGTTTATCCACAGGTAAAGAAACGGATCATCCAATTGGCAGAACTCGTAGCAGACGAGAATGCATATATGGAAAAAGAAGCAGAGGAATGCTTCCAGCAGTTGGTTTTGTACGATGACATAGAACATTGTTATCGAATGACAAGAAAGGATTGGTCTAGGAATCATATTGCTTTACAAAGAAGATTGGTTAAATTAATATTAAAATGTCTTAGTGTATCAGCGCGCATCAGCAGGCATCATGTCGATGAGATAATCAAGTTTCTTCAAACTGAAAAAACAACAGGAATAATGCATCTTCCTAAGGGCTTAAGGGTGCAACGTGTGTATGATTTCATTTACTTTTTTGTGGAAGCTCCTGAGGAAGAAGCGGATATTTTACCTGTAAGTAGGTCATCTCTTCCTTTTACTACTTTCATACCGCAGTTAGACTGGAGGGTTCATATCCAAGTTACTGATAAGCTAGAAAACGTGAAACCTTTTCTGCATACTGTCGTATTTGATTATGATCAAATTAACTTTCCACTACAGATTCGTACAAGGCAGCCAGGGGATCGAATGGGCTGTTTTGGTATGAAAGGTAGTAAAAAATTGCATGATCTTTTCATTGATGCAAAAATCCCTACCCATCAACGAAATAGATGGCCTATAATATCAGACAATAAGCAGATTTTATGGGTGCCACTATTACGAAGATCCAACATCGCGCCAATTGGTGATGAGACGAAACATTTTCTGTATATCACTGTAGAAACAACGAGAACTGGGGAGGATCAAGATGAATCAAGATATTGAAAAAATCTTATTGACTAAGGAGGAAATTGAAAAAAAGGTAACGGAGTTAGGGCAGGAGATTACATCTGCTTACGCTGGAAAAATGCCACTCGTTATTTGTGTCTTAAAGGGTGCAGCACCCTTCATGACAGATTTGATACGCCATATTGAGTTACCCATTGAGATTGATTTTATGGCAGTCTCAAGCTATGGCAGTTCAACAGAATCTTCAGGTGTAGTACGTATCCTCAAGGACTTAGAAACCTCTTCCGAGGGTAGAGACGTACTCATTGTCGAAGATATTATTGATTCTGGTTTGACCTTGCGCTACCTTGTGGATTTATTAAAGAGCCGAAATGTAAATTCAGTAAGGATTGCAACACTATTAGATAAACCTGGGCGCCGTACCATTGACTTAACCCCTGATTTTCTTGGATTTTCTATTCCAGATGAATTTGTGGTCGGCTATGGCCTTGATTATAATGAGCAATATCGAAATTTACCGTACATTGGTATTTTGAAGCGTGAAGTGTATGAACACAAGGAATAATATGTTACAATTATAGATATGTCTTCGTGAGAGGAGGTAAGGAATGAATCGATTCTTCCGGAATACCGGATTTTATTTATTAATATTCCTAGTCACTGTAGGTATTTTCAGTTTTTTTGCTAACCAGAATGTAAACTATTCTGAAATTCCGTATAATGAGTACCGAGTTCAGCTTTTTGATGGGAACGTTTCATCTGTAACACTAAAGATGGATGATGGTACCTATTACATAACAGGGAAGTTAAAATCCACTGTTAACAACAAGGATACATTCAGCACGCGTGGACCTTTTTCTGAACAACCGATCGCTGATCTGCAAATGGCACAAGAGAAAGGGCTCGTTGGCTCCTACACATTCCAACCACAAGAGGGGCCATCAGTATGGATGACATTCTTAACATCCATCATTCCTTTCATCCTTATTTTTGTTCTTTTCTTCTTCCTGCTTAACCAGGCCCAAGGTGGCGGTAATCGGGTAATGAGCTTTGGAAAGAGCAAAGCGAAGCTTTACTCTGAGGATGGTAAAAAGAAAGTTACCTTTAAGGATGTAGCAGGTGCCGATGAAGAGAAGGCAGAGCTAGAGGAAGTTGTAGAGTTCCTCAAAGATCCACGGAAATTTGCTGCTGTTGGTGCACGAATTCCAAAAGGTATTCTTCTATTTGGACCTCCAGGTACAGGGAAGACCTTACTTGCACGTGCTGTTGCCGGTGAGGCAGGTGTACCTTTCTTCAGTATCAGTGGTTCTGACTTCGTTGAGATGTTTGTGGGTGTTGGTGCTTCGCGGGTTCGTGACCTATTCGAAACAGCGAAGAAGAATGCACCTTGTATAATCTTTATCGATGAAATTGATGCCGTTGGACGTCAACGTGGCGCAGGATTAGGCGGAGGTCATGATGAGCGGGAGCAAACATTGAATCAGCTGCTCGTAGAAATGGATGGCTTTGGAGAGAATGAAGGAATCATTATCATTGCAGCTACCAACCGTCCTGATATTCTAGACCCAGCACTCCTTCGTCCAGGTCGATTTGACCGCCAGATTACAGTCGACCGTCCAGACGTACGGGGTAGGGAAGCTGTGTTGAAGGTTCATGCTCGTAATAAACCGCTGAGCGATGAGATCAACCTTTCCGTTATTGCCCGTCGTACACCTGGATTTACGGGAGCTGATCTAGAGAACTTACTCAATGAAGCTGCCCTACTAACAGCTCGACGCAACAAGAAAGAGATTACCATGTCAGAAGTGGACGAAGCTATTGACCGTGTTATTGCGGGACCTGAGAAGAAGAGCCGCTTAGTCAGTGAAAAGGAACGGCGCTTAGTGGCCTATCATGAGGCTGGACATACCATCGTTGGTTTCTTCTTAGATAATGCTGATGAGGTGCATAAGGTTACGGTCATTCCTCGTGGTGGAGCTGGTGGGTATACCGTGATGCTACCAAAAGAAGACCAGTTCTTCATGACCAAGCAGGATTTATTAGATAAAATCACTGGTTTACTAGGTGGTCGTGTGGCTGAAGAGCTCGTACTGGGTGATGTTAGTACGGGGGCATCCAATGACTTCCAACGTGCCACCTCTATCGCTCGTGGTATGGTCACGAAGTATGGGATGAGTGATAAGCTAGGTCCAATGCAATTAGGTCAATCTAATGAGCAAGTTTTCTTAGGTCGTGATCTAGGTCATGATCGAAACTATAGTGAAAAATTCGCTTATGAAATTGACGTAGAAGTGAAGGGATTCATCACTCAATGCTATGATCGTTGTAAACAGATTCTCACAGACCATCGTCAAGAACTAGAGAATCTAGCGCAAGCATTGTTGAAATACGAAACATTAGATGGAGCACAAATTAAAGAGATTGTTGAAACAGGTACGCTTGCTAATCCTCCTATTGTAGAAACCAATGGGAATGGAGCAACACCTGGAAAGAGTAATGATCAGGTGAAGGTAACCATCCATGCAAAAGAAGAGCGAGAAGAAGTATTGGAGAAGGAACCTAATGTGATCGATCTACGTGCACCACAATCACCTTCTGATGAAGGTGAAGATAAGCCGAAAGAATAAATTTCGCTTCAATTACAGATGAAATCAATTTTTGTACGACGAGAAATGGAGAAAACATTTCTCGTCTTTTTTCATAGAGGAATTATTTTTAAAATTTGCTACAATATAAAGAGGGGAAGGAATCCCAACTATTTCTAATCTAAACAACAGACTTCTATTAAGGGGGAGAAACGGAACATGAGCAACCCAGCTGTACCAAGCGATATCGAAATTGCCCAGGCTGCAAAGATGTTACCTATTGCGGAGATTGCCAAACAATTGAATCTGCAAGAAGATGAGTGGGAACCATATGGTCGTTATAAGGCTAAACTTTCCTTAGGGATTTTAGACCGGCTCGAATCCCAACCAGATGGTCATGTGATTCTGGTTACTGCCATTAACCCGACACCAGCAGGCGAAGGTAAATCTACCGTCACAGTTGGGCTGGGACAAGCATTAAACCGCATCGGTAAAAAAGCCATCGTTGCATTGCGTGAACCATCCTTAGGCCCAAGTATGGGGATTAAAGGAGGTGCGGCAGGTGGTGGGTATTCGCAGGTAATGCCAATGGAAGAAATCAACTTGCATTTCACTGGGGATTTACATGCCATTACCACAGCTCATAATGCATTAGCAGCAATTCTAGACAATCATATCCATCAGGGAAATGAGCTGCAGATTGATACTCGCCGTATTACATGGAAGCGAGTATTAGATCTCAATGATCGGGCGTTACGACATGTGACTATTGGATTGGGAGGTCCAACACATGGTGTACCACGGGAAGATGGTTTCGATATCACAGTTGCATCAGAGATCATGGCTATCCTCTGCTTGGCAAAGGATCTTCATGATTTAAAGGGAAGATTATCTAAGATTGTAGTAGGCTACAATTATGAGAAACAACCAGTCACTGTAGCGGATATTGGCGTAGAAGGTGCATTAGCCTTACTCTTAAAGGATGCAATCAAACCTAATTTGGTACAGACCTTAGAGAACACGCCAGCCATTATACATGGTGGTCCCTTTGCCAATATTGCACATGGGTGTAATAGTATTCTTGCAACCAAGATGGCTAGCAAGATGGCAGAATATGTTGTCACAGAAGCAGGATTTGGTGCTGATTTAGGAGCTGAGAAGTTTCTTGATATAAAAATGCGTACAGCTGGGATGAAACCATCTGCAGTGGTGATTGTCACTACAGTTCGCGCATTGAAAATGCATGGTGGTGTAAGCAAGCAACAGCTTCAAACTGAGAACCTAGAAGCCTTGAAAGCGGGATTAGCCAACCTGCAGAAGCATATTGAAAGCATTCGTTCCTTTGGCCTTCCTCATGTCATCGCCCTCAATCGCTTTACCAATGATACAGAAGCTGAAATAAGTACCGTTCGGGAATGGTGTAATCAGATGGGTGTTCGGATGGCTCTCTCCGAAGTTTGGGCAAAAGGAGGAGCAGGAGGGGAAGCGCTGGCTCAAGAAGTGCTTGCTGCTATTGCTGAAGATGAGAACCATTTTGCACCGATTTACACCCTTGATCAGTCGCTACAGGAAAAGATTGAGGCTATTGCTAAGACCATCTATGGCGCAGATGGCGTTGAATTCTCTTCCAAGGCATTAAAACAGCTAACCCAGTATGAAGGCTTTGGCTGGGGTAAGCTGCCGGTTTGCATGGCGAAGACACAGTATTCCTTATCAGATGATCCAGCATTACTTGGCCGTCCTCAGGGATTCCATATCACTGTACGGGAATTACGTCCGTCTATTGGAGCAGGCTTTATCGTCGCCTTAACAGGTGATGTGATGACAATGCCTGGGCTACCTAAGCAGCCAGCTGCTTTACAGATGGATGTTACAGATGATGGTAGAGCCATCGGCTTATTCTAATTATATAATTTTGAATTAAAAAAACGCCGTTAGGTATCCAATACCTACGGCGTTTTCACCTTAGAATTGTAGCCATTGAGGAAGAAAAATGAGTAAGGTGGTAAAGAGACTAGTAGCCCATATATTACGAGTGCGTTGATAAAAGAGACCTGTTATTAATGATCCCAGTGGAATAATAATCATTGATTGGAGGAAGAGCTGTCTTGGTAGCCATGTCTCTGTTGCAAGATTAAAAATCAGATTGCTAATTGTAATGGCTAGAGTGGTTAAGAGTAGTGCGATCCAAGGGTTACTATAGCGTTCAATGGTATTCTGAAAAAGCACCCGCCAAAAAAGCTCCTGGATCAACGCAGTGAAAAAGAAGATGTGAATCAAGGTCCCGATGGTATGAGTCCAGGGACCTTCCTTGATCCCTGTAGGAAACTGTATCGCTCCCATCCCTTGCATTAAGATAGCTAATACCACTGCAGCAAATAAGAGTGAGGGTAGGTTCATTGTATGAAATCCTAAGTACTGCCATGCCTTATATTGACCGAGATAGGGAATGATCAGAAGTGAATAGAGAATGAGGAGAATGATGTACTGTGAATAATGTGGTTCTCCACGTATGACGATATGTGCTCCTGCAAAGAGCAGGAAAATAGTTATCAGATAAGAGATGGGGGGATGCTTTAATTCCCCTACAAGAAATTTCCACTGAGGCTGTGAAATGATATCCGTGGTGAGAAGTAGCGTAGCGATCAGTGCCATGGTGAATAAAGAAATAATAAACAAAGGTCCGCCGGTCATAGATTGTGGGACAGGATACTCTTGCTGCAAGCTAGGATGCTGGTAATGAAAGGCTTTTTCTCCTTCTTTCTGCAACAGGATACTCTGATTCTCCCAATATCGTATAAGGGCTTGATCCTGACCCTCTAGCAGGATAAGATGTCCATCCTGTTGAGCGGGATAATATCGTGTATATCCAAAAAGGTTATAACTGAAGTAAAGAAATGATCGCTGACTGTTAATTGATGTGATTGTACTTTCAAGGCTGGTAGGATTCGGGATAGGTGCTAAATCAAGATCAAAAATGAGGATCTGATAACTAGCTTCATCCATGGGTAGAAAGGCTTTTCTGAAGGGATAGGTTTGTTTGCTTGTTCCATCAGGGGAATGGAATTGGAATATCCCCTCTCCCCAAAAGAAGATACCCTCTAAATAGCCATCCTGATTATAGCCAGGGATGAAGTAACCATTCTGAGGAAATGAGATCATCGCATAGTCAAAGTATGAAATCTGGATGTTATGAAAGGAGTATGCTTCTTTGATCTGCATCGGTTGGGACAATTCGCCACTTACTTGTGCGTCGCCAATCATCATCAAAACCGTGGAAGAAGCTACAAGGATAAAAACAACGAAAAGGAGGATGCTGAAAGCAATGGGGTTCTGTGTATAGGCTTTCCATCCCAATTTCATCATGTCGTCCTCCTAAATGGATGATCAAAATTGCTTGAATCATTCAGATAGTAACTATTTCGACAAAAGTAAACTTTATCCTGCATCCGCGGCCATTTCTACTTAATAGGGCATGTGTTACACTATCCATATGTTACTAGATAGGAGGAACTGTCGATGAACGATTATATGGTTCGAGGACTAGCATATCATCAACAAATCCGTTGTTTTGCTGCAACAACCACCCATCTGGTGGATGAAATATGTCGTAGGCATGATGCATGGCCTACGGCAAGTGCTGCGCTAGGTCGTGCGCTTACAGCAGGATCGATGATGGGGATGATGCTCAAGGATGAGCAAAAATTGACCATTCAAATCAAAGGAGATGGTCCGGTGGGTCAAATCTTCGTTGATGCCAATACGGAGGGCGATGTACGTGGATATGTCAGCAATCCTCATGTGCATTTTCCCCTTAATCCACAAGGAAAGCTGGATGTAGCAAGGGCTGTCGGACGCCAAGGCTATCTCAGCGTAACGAAGGATTTAGGCCTGCGTGAACCTTATCATGGCTTAAGTCAACTGGTTTCAGGAGAACTAGGGGAGGATTTTACATACTATTTTGCTACATCAGAGCAGACACCATCAGCTGTGGGATTAGGAGTAATCGTTCATCCTGAATTGTATATCGAAGCAGCAGGGGGCTTTATCCTACAGGTCCTACCTGATGCTAGTGAGGCTGCTATCACCTTATTGGAAGAGCGCCTTAAAGAGGTGGACTCTGTTTCTTCACTGGTTAAGCGAGGATTAACACCAGAAGAGATGCTCCATCACATCTTAGGTGAGGAGATCGAAATATTGGGGCGAACGGAGCTCCAGTTCACTTGTAGCTGCTCAAAGGAAAGGGTAGAGCGAACATTATTAAGTCTAGGAATTGAAGAACTGGAGAAGTTATTGAAGGAGCAGGATGAGGTAGAGGTTACCTGTCACTTTTGTCATGAACAGTATCGGTTATCCCATGAAGAGGTTGAGAACCTGCTCCAGCGATTGCAGGGACAAAAAAAGGAAGAACAGAAGAACAATAGATAGAGAAAAGGAGGAGAACGGTGAAGATGGGAAATAAGCAAACGCCCTGGATTACTTATACACTTGGTCTTCTCATCATAGGAGGTAGCATCTTAACTGGGTGCTCCAGTGAATCCACTGTAGAGAAGGAGATCGTAGCCTCGGTAGGTACTGTTTCCATCTCTGAAGATGAATGGCGTCAACAACTAGAATCAACCTATGGGGAACAGATCCTTATGCAAATGGTAGACAAGCAAGTGTTAGCACAAGCGATGAAGGAGCATGGACTGACAGTAACCGAAGAGGAATTATCCTCTTGGATATCGTGGCAGCAAAGAAGGTCTGGTATGGAGAATGAAGAGGACTGGATGGCAAAGGTGGAAGAACGAGAAGGAATCCCGTATCAGTCCTATTTGGAAAGAGAACGATTTAGCTTGGCTTTAGAGAAGCTAGCCATTCAGCAGCATGCTTCAGAAGAAGAAGTGCAAAAATATTATAAGGAACATCAATCAACCTATGAGCAGCCTGTGCAGTACTTGGTTTCTGCTATCTTTACAGAGACCAAGGAGGAGGCGGAAGCAGTATATCAAGAATTACATGCTGGTAGTAGCTGGGAAGCGGTTGCTGGTGAACGAGTGACTCACCCCTTGAATGCAATACAAGGTGGAGATTTAGGCTATATCTCAACGGATACATCCTGGCTACCCTTTGAATTAATCGACGCTGTTACCCAGCTTCCGGTGGGAGAACTGAGTGATCCTATTCCATTAGAGAAAGGGTATGCTGTTGCAGAGGTCCGTAAGAAGCTAGAATCTACGAACTATACCTTTTCTACGCTTGCGCCAGTGGCCTATCACGATTATCTAAAAGAAATGGGATTTGTTCCAGAGGATCTCTTGGTTCAATTACGGGAGCAGTACCAAGTAAAACTTTTTCCACGTCAATCCAATTGACAATTGCAAAGCATATTGGTATTATTCTAACAAACCACATCTGTTTACTCGGAATTAAATAAAGAGAGAGGGGTTTGTGCGATGAGAGTTGTTGAATCTATTGTGGAATTGATTGGTCAAACACCAATGGTGCGTTTACATCATCTTGTTGAACCAGAGATGGCAGACGTACTATTAAAGCTAGAATTCTTTAACCCAGGAAACAGCGTGAAGGATCGAATTGCACTTTCCATGATTGAGACAGCAGAAGAGGAAGGGAAATTGAAGCCTGGAATGACCATTATTGAGCCTACCAGTGGCAATACAGGAATCGGTTTAGCGATGGTCGCAGCTGCTAAAGGGTATAAAGCGGTCCTTGTTATGCCAGAGACCATGAGTGTAGAACGTCGTAAGCTTTTTAAGGCTTATGGTGCAGACCTTGTATTAACACCAGGAAGTGAAGGGATGGCAGGCGCAGTTCGCAAGGCGGAGGAGCTCCTAAAGAGTGATCCTGCATTTTTTATGCCTCAGCAGTTTGAAAATCCAGCCAATCCAGCGGTTCACCGCAAAACTACAGCACAAGAAATCCTAAAACAGACAGAAGGGAAGATTGCTGGGTTTGTCGCAGGTGTAGGTACAGGGGGCACATTAACTGGAGTAGGAGAGATCCTAAAGCAGCAGGATAAGAATATTGTTGTTTGGGCAGTTGAACCAGCAGACTCTCCAATTCTGTCTGGAGGTCAACCAGGACCTCATAAAATCCAAGGGATTGGTGCCAACTTTATTCCTGGAATCCTGAACACTTCTGTTTACGATCGAGTATATCCAGTCACATCAGAGGATGCGTTTCAAACAGCACGTCGTTTAGCAAGGGAAGAGGGTATTCTTGTTGGAATATCGGCTGGTGCAGCGGTCTTTGGTGCCCTTAATCTGGCACGTCAATTAGGTGCGGGTAAGCAGGTTGTGGTTATCGTTCCCGATAATGGTGAGCGCTATCTCAGCACCCCGCTCTTTGAGGAATCATAGACTTTTCTGAATAGATATGATATGCTCTTTTTGATATCCGCCCATTGTTGGAGTTGCCACCAGTGGGCTTTTCCTTTTCCTACTTGGGAAGGATAAGTTAGAGAAAGTGGACAAGTATTGGGGAATACTACATGATACCCCTTGGATGCACAGGTACTGCATAGAGAGAAAGGACGCGTATGATGTGAGTAAGTATCAAGCATTGCGGTTATTTCCAAACCACCAAGATGAAATAGTCGATGAGATGAAGAAGTTAGGTGCAGACTTGAACGGCATTAAGCTAATGGCCCCGAAAGCAGAAACCATCTTGATCCGCCTGCATGGTGTCTCCCTTAAGGCAGCAAACCTATTAAAGCAAGAGATGCTAGCTCTAGGCGGCGATTGTGTATTGCATCGTGAGGTATCCATGCTCAAGATTGATCCAACCGATGTGATGCTAATTGGTACAAGAAGGCAGTATAACGGCTTACTTCGAAAATGTCGCGTTCAGCCATTTGACTTGCCTCGAATTGGTGAAGAGATCAACCAATTACTAAAGGATGAGAAGCGACGCTTCCGTCCCTGGCAGCTTCAAGCTGGACCTTACTTCATGGATCTGCAGTCAAAAACCTGGGTAATGGGTATTCTAAATGTTACTCCCGATTCTTTCTCGGACGGTGGGAAATTTAATCATTTGGAGACAGCTATCGAGCATGCTCAACAGATGGTGGCAGATGGCGCTGATATTATTGATATCGGTGGTGAGTCCACTAGACCCGGTCATAAGCAGGTTACTCTGGAAGAGGAGCTAAAGCGGGTTGTTCCAATTGTTGAGGCGATCCGTGGGAAGGTTAATGTCCCCATCTCCGTCGATACGTATAAGGCAGAGGTAGCACGTCAGGCCATTGAAGCGGGCGCCAATATTATTAATGACGTGTGGGGCTGTAAGCGTGGTCCCAATATGGCTCAGGTGGCAGCAACTTATCATGTACCCATTATTTTAATGCATAATCGTGAGGATACAAATTATCATGATTTAATTCCTGACATGATTTCTGATATACGTGAAAGCATTCAGCTTGCTCATGAAGCAGGCGTTTCAGACGAAATGATCATCTTAGATCCAGGTATTGGTTTTGCAAAAACCTATGAACAGAACCTTGAAGTGATGGATCGGCTAGACGAATTTGTCGCATTAGGATACCCTGTATTATTAGGAACATCTCGTAAGTCCATGATCGGAAAAGCACTACAGCTTGAAGTGGATCAGCGCCTCGAAGGTACAGGTGCCACGGTCTGTTTAGGAGTGGCTCGCGGCTGTCAGCTTGTAAGAGTCCATGATGTACAACCGATAAAGCGTATGGTGATGATGATGGATGCTATGCTAAAGAGGGAGAACCACATTGATGGATGAAATTATTTTACAAGAGCTACAGTTTTATGGGTATCATGGTGCCTTTGAAGAGGAACAGCGCTTAGGGCAACGTTTCATCATCGATCTTATCTTAAGGCTTCCTTTGCAGAAAGCAGGAAGAAGCGATCAATTAGCAGATACGATCAACTATGCGGATGTATACGAACTGGTACGTAAGGTTGTTGAAGAAGAGAAGTATCGATTATTAGAACGCTTAGCGGAAGAGATTGCACAGCGTCTGCTCCACGTTTTTCCCATTGAACAGGTTGAACTCCAGGTAATGAAACCCAACCCACCTATTTCAGGGAATTATCGTGCAGTAGGAGTTAAAATCATAAGAGGTAAATAAACATGGAACAATGGATTGATGCATACGTTGCATTAGGATCGAACATTGATAATCGGGAAATCCACTTAGAAGAAGCCATCGAGCATTTGGTAATGAATCCTCATGTTTCTTTGGTGGAGACATCAGCAATATACGAAACAGATCCAGTTGGCGTTCTAGATCAGTCAGCCTTCTTAAATATGGCGATCCACATTAAAACCACGTTATCTGCCCAGCAGCTCTTACATGAGATGCAGATGATTGAAGATAAACTCGGGCGTGAGCGTACGGTTCATTGGGGACCTAGAACCATTGACTTGGACTTGCTGATGTATGGGGAGGAAGAGATTGAGGAAGAGAACCTCATCGTACCTCATCCACGCATGGCAGAACGTTTATTTGTCCTAATTCCACTTGCTGATATTGGAGAAAGTTTACAAATACCAGGCATTCAACAGACTGTGAAAGAACGAATTGACCATTGCCTAGCACAAGGTTGTAAGAAAGATTCTGTACGCTTATATCGGTAAATGATTGTATAATATGGGAATATAAAGGCGTTTCATTGGAGGTGACCCGATGCAAATAGGTGATGTTCACCTACAGAACAATGTGATATTAGCACCCATGGCAGGAGTCTGTAATCCAGCCTTTCGCTTAATTGCGAAAGAGTTTGGTGCTGGCTTGGTCTGTGCTGAGATGGTAAGCGATAAAGCCATCCATTTTCGTAATGAACGAACGATGGACATGCTCTATGTAGATGAGCGCGAACGCCCACTCAGCTTGCAAATATTCGGTGGAGATAAGGAAACCTTAGTTGATGCAGCAAAATATGTAGACCAACATACCAATGCGGATATCATCGATATTAATATGGGGTGTCCAGTTCCCAAAGTGACCAAATGTGATGCTGGTGCAAGGTGGTTATTACAGCCTGAAAAAATTGAAGAGTTGGTTACAGCAGTTGTTCAAAACGTCCAAAAACCAGTCACCGTTAAGATGCGGATGGGCTGGGATGCTGAACATATCTACGCTGTAGAAAATGCACAAGCCGCTGAACGTGGTGGTGTGAAGGCTGTCACCATTCATGGTAGAACTCGTGAGCAGATGTATGAGGGTCAAGCCAATTGGGATATCATTGGTCAAGTAAAAGCAAGCGTTTCCATCCCTGTAATTGGAAATGGGGATGTATTCACACCAGAGGATGCGAAAAGCATGCTGGATACCACCAGAGCAGATGGCGTCATGATCGGCCGAGGAGCGCTTGGCAATCCTTGGATGCTCTATCGAACTGTTCAATACCTAACGACAGGCATACTTCCACCAGAACCATCGGCGCTGGAGCGAATTGAGATTGCAGAACTCCATATGGATCGATTGATTCGCTTTAAGGGTGAAAAAGTAGCAATCATGGAGATGCGCAAACATGCAGCGTGGTATCTTAAAGGGCTGCCAGGTGCGGCGAAGGTGCGTCAAAAGGTAAATGAAGCAGAGAGTCGAGAGGAATTACATCGAATTCTCCATCGCTACGTGGAAGAAATAGAAAATGATCCCAACCCATCTGAAAGCGAAATTCCATTAAAAGCCCAATGGTGATCTATCTCGGGAGTGGTTGACATTTTCCATATGTTTCAATATAATTCAGTAAGATTCTTAAATTATATTGAGTTGAACTGCCAGTGGGGCTGCCCATTGGCAGTTTACATACTATATAGCCCTATTCTGCTGTATAGGGGCGGGAGCATCAGAAGGATGGGGTCATATATGAGGCCGCATAATGCCTCATGGATATTCATATAATCAAGCAACAACATGACGTATTCATTAATGAGAAAACGGAGGAATTTAAATGTCAGAAAAAGAGATTGTTCTTACTCCTGAAGGTTACAAAAAAATGGAGGAAGAGCTAGAGTATTTAAAAACGGTAAAACGCCGTGAAGTGGCAGAACGTATTAAAGTGGCTATCAGCTACGGGGACTTAAGTGAAAACTCCGAATATGATGATGCGAAAAACGAGCAAGCATTTATCGAAGGACGAATTATTACCTTAGAAAAAAAATTACGCAATGCCCGTGTTATCAATGAAGATGAAGTGGACGTGAATGTAGTTAGTATTGGTACCACCGTAAAGCTGAAGGATATTAAATATGACGAAATTGTGGAATATACCATTGTTAGTTCAGCAGAATCCGATGTGAAGGAGAATAAGATTTCCAATGAATCTCCAGTTGGGAAAGCATTGATTGGTAAATCTAAAAAGTCTATCGTTGATGTTGAAGTACCTGCTGGTGTGATCAAATATGAGGTCTTAGACATTACGCGGAAATAATTTGTACCTTTATCCCTGAATTAGGAGTGACCTAACATGACAGAAGAACAACAAAGTACAGAACAGATGCAAATACGTCGTGAAAAATTAGAAGAGCTTCAGTCAATGGGTAAGGATCCTTTCTCCGTCGATAAATTTGAGCGGACTCATACATCTGATACTATTTTTTCCATGTATGAAGGGTACGAGAAAGAGGAGCTCAATGGCCTTGATGTGAAGGCTCGTATCGCTGGACGTATTATGACAAAGCGGGGGCAAGGAAAAGCAGGATTTGCCCATATTCAAGACATGGGCGGACAGATTCAAATCTATGTTCGTCTCGATCATGTGGGCGAAGAGCAGTTTCAACTATATAAGCAAGCAGATCTTGGCGATATCGTTGGTGTAGAAGGACAAGTCTTCCGTACCAATACTGGCGAGTTATCTGTAAAAGCGGACTCATTCTTCTTGCTAAGCAAAGCTCTCCGTCCATTACCAGATAAATTCCACGGCCTAAAAGATGTTGAACTACGCTATCGTAAGCGATATTTGGACCTTATCAGCAGCCCTGAAGTGAAGGAGACCTTCATTACACGTAGTAGTATTCTTAAGGAGATCCGGACCTACTTAGACAAAAAGGGTTATCTTGAAGTAGAAACACCAATGATGCATAAAATTGCTGGTGGAGCTGCAGCTAGACCATTTATAACCCATCATAATGCACTCGACTTGGATCTATATTTACGTATTGCACTTGAGCTTCACTTAAAACGACTTGTTGTAGGTGGAATCGAAAAAGTATATGAAATTGGCCGTGTATTCCGTAATGAAGGAATTTCAACACGCCATAATCCTGAATTTACAATGCTAGAGCTGTATGAGGCATATGCTGACTTCCATGATATCATGAATCTTACAGAAGACCTGGTTGCATCTGTCGCAAAAGAAGTCCTCGGGACAACCAAGATTACATATGGTGAATATGAGGTTGATCTAACACCTTCATGGCGTCGCGTTCATATGGTTGACCTGATTCGTGATGAATTGGGAGTTGATTTCTGGCAACCCATGAGTGACGAAGAAGCATTCCGCCTTGCAGAGGAACATGGGATCGAAGTAAATAAGAATATGACCTTTGGCCATATCGTCAACGAATTTTTTGAACAGAAGCTTGAAGAGACACTTATACAACCGACATTTGTTTATGGACATCCTGTAGAGATTTCACCTCTTGCTAAGAAAAATCAACAGGATCCACGCTTCACTGATCGGTTTGAACTATTTATTGTAGGGCGTGAGCATGCGAATGCATTCTCTGAACTAAATGACCCTATCGATCAAAGAGCTCGCTTTGAAGCACAATTAAAAGAACGTGAGCTAGGCAATGATGAGGCTCATATGATGGATAATGACTTCTTAGAAGCATTAGAAATGGGAATGCCTCCAACGGGAGGGTTAGGAATTGGTATTGACCGTCTCGTTATGCTTTTGACCAATTCTCCATCCATCCGTGATGTACTACTCTTCCCATTAATGAAATAGGGAATGAAATAGGATCTTCTTAATTCGAGATGAGGGTTGGTACGTAGTCTTAGTCCAACCCTCATTTATTTATCTCAGCATTACCAATGCACTTGCCTTTACAAGCGGGAGTATTGTCTTGCAAAGCTTCATACTTTGCGTATAGGGGATATGATCGATAGCCTTAATCCATCTGGTATAGACTTCCATGTTTTTTGAGTGAAAATAAGTGTTGACATAATATAAGCTAGCGTGATAAGATAACTCTTGTCGTCACAACAGCGACGAGGCAATAACGAAGAGATTCTTTTGATGCTTAGCGAAGTATGAGTAGAGCAAAGGATCATCGGCTAAGAGCGCAATGTCCTGTTGCAACGCCGATAAAAACTACAGAGCATTACCAACAGGTTTTTATGCTCTGTGAGCAATATATCATTTCTTTTATCGTAGCGCGACACCGCAACCTCCGGTTGCAGGAGCGCGAGATAAATAAATGATATATGCGAACCGTCGTTCTTTGAAAACTGAACAATGGAAAAGAAGCGGACCAGTTGATTTATTTTGAGCAATCAAGCTCACGTATTTTACGGAGAGTTTGATCCTGGCTCAGGACGAACGCTGGCGGCGTGCCTAATACATGCAAGTCGAGCGCGTGAAGCGTGTAAAATCCTTCGGGAGGCTACATGTGGAACGAGCGGCGGACGGGTGAGTAACACGTGGGCAACCTGCCTGTAAGACCGGGATAACTCCGGGAAACCGGGGCTAATACCGGATAGGAATCAAGACCGCATGGTCTTGATTGGAAAGCACAAGATGCACTTACAGATGGGCCCGCGGCGCATTAGCTAGTTGGTGGGGTAACGGCCTACCAAGGCAACGATGCGTAGCCGACCTGAGAGGGTGATCGGCCACACTGGGACTGAGACACGGCCCAGACTCCTACGGGAGGCAGCAGTAGGGAATCTTCCGCAATGGACGAAAGTCTGACGGAGCAACGCCGCGTGAGTGATGAAGGTTTTCGGATTGTAAAACTCTGTTCTTAGGGACGAACAAGTGGGATGGACTCCCACCCTGACGGTACCTAAGGAGAAAGCCCCGGCTAACTACGTGCCAGCAGCCGCGGTAATACGTAGGGGGCGAGCGTTGTCCGGAATTATTGGGCGTAAAGCGCGCGTAGGCGGTTTCTTAAGTCTGGTGTGAAAGGCCACGGCTCAACCGTGGAATGGCATTGGAAACTGGGAGACTTGAGTGTAGGAGAGGAAAGTGGAATTCCTGGTGTAGCGGTGAAATGCGTAGATATCAGGAGGAATACCAGTGGCGAAGGCGACTTTCTGGCCTATAACTGACGCTGAGGTGCGAAAGCGTGGGGAGCAAACAGGATTAGATACCCTGGTAGTCCACGCCGTAAACGATGAGTGCTAGGTGTTAGGGGGCACCACCCCTTAGTGCCGAAGTTAACGCATTAAGCACTCCGCCTGGGGAGTACGGCCGCAAGGCTGAAACTCAAAGGAATTGACGGGGGCCCGCACAAGCAGTGGAGCATGTGGTTTAATTCGAAGCAACGCGAAGAACCTTACCAGGACTTGACATCCCGATGACCCCTCTAGAGATAGAGGCTTCTCTTCGGAGACATCGGTGACAGGTGGTGCATGGTTGTCGTCAGCTCGTGTCGTGAGATGTTGGGTTAAGTCCCGCAACGAGCGCAACCCTTGTCCTTAGTTGCCAGCATTCAGTTGGGCACTCTAGGGAGACTGCCGGTGACAAACCGGAGGAAGGTGGGGATGACGTCAAATCATCATGCCCCTTATGTCCTGGGCTACACACGTGCTACAATGGTTGGTACAGAGGGATGCGAGACCGTGAGGTGGAGCCAATCCCATAAAACCAATCTCAGTTCGGATTGCAGGCTGCAACTCGCCTGTATGAAGCC
Organism: Rubeoparvulum massiliense; assembly: GCF_001049895.1. Taxonomy (GTDB): domain Bacteria; phylum Bacillota; class Bacilli; order Rubeoparvulales; family Rubeoparvulaceae; genus Rubeoparvulum; species Rubeoparvulum massiliense. The sequence continues at coordinate 478,064 of NZ_CVPE01000004.1, read as the reverse complement.
GGAATTGCTAGTAATCGCGGATCAGCATGCCGCGGTGAATACGTTCCCGGGCCTTGTACACACCGCCCGTCACACCACGAGAGTTTGCAACACCCGAAGTCGGTGAGGTAACCGCAAGGAGCCAGCCGCCGAAGGTGGGGCAGATGATTGGGGTGAAGTCGTAACAAGGTATCCGTACCGGAAGGTGCGGATGGATCACCTCCTTTCTATGGAGTATCCACATCCTTGAGATGTGATACAAAGATTTTTCTTCGCTTCCTTTTCCCATTGTTCAGTTTTGAGAGAATGACCTTCTCTCATGTATGAGTCATCTCATTTCCTTGGCCTTTCGCTTCTAGCAACCGAAGGTTGCAAAGTCGCTTAAGACTAAACAAAATGAGCTGAATATCTTCGTAAAGTGTTTTTTGATCATCAATACTAATTAATAAGGAAATAAGGGCCCATAGCTCAGCTGGTTAGAGCGCACGCCTGATAAGCGTGAGGTCGGTGGTTCGAGTCCACTTGGGCCCACCATATTCTTGAGGTTAGCGATTAAAAGTTTGATTATTCACACTACTCCAACCTCTTTCAATCCTTAATGGGGCTATAGCTCAGCTGGGAGAGCGCCTGCCTTGCAAGCAGGAGGTCAGCGGTTCGATCCCGCTTAGCTCCACCAAAACTCAGATATAAGTCATCTCATTTCCTTGGCCTTTCGCTTCTGGCAACCGAAGGTTGCAAAGTCGCTCAAGACCCAATGAAATGAGCTGAATACCTTCGCGAAGTGCTTCAATGCCTTGGAAGGTAAGGAACCGAAGGTTCCTCAAGGGTTTTATGCCCGTCTTGATTTTGTTTATCGGAGTGCGACACCGCAACCTCCGGTTGCAGGAGCACGAGATAAATAAAATCTAAGATTGTTGTTCTTTGAAAACTGAATGACGAAATGAACGATTCACACGAGCGCCATAAGAAATATGGTTAAGCTACTAAGGGCGCACGGTGGATGCCTAGGTGCTAGGAGCCGATGAAGGACGGGACGAACACCGATATGCCTCGGCGAGTCGTAAGTAGACGCTGACCCGGGGATTTCCGAATGGGGGAACCCACCTTCCGTAATGGGAAGGGACCTTCACCTGAATTCATAGGGTGAATGGAGGCAGACCAGGGGAACTGAAACATCTAAGTACCCTGAGGAAGAGAAAGCAACAGCGATTTCCTGAGTAGCGGCGAGCGAAACGGAAACAGCCCAAACCGAAAGGTTTACCTTTCGGGGTTGTAGGACGTCTCACATGGAGTGAGAAAAGATGAGGATAGGCGAACAGGTCTGGAAAGGCCGGCCATAGGGTGTGACAGCCACGTAGCTAAAATCCTCGTCTCTCCGAGACGGATCCTGAGTACGGCGGGACACGAGAAATCCCGTCGGAATCCGGGAGGACCACCTCCCAAGGCTAAATACTCCCTAGCAACCGATAGTGAACCAGTACCGTGAGGGAAAGGTGAAAAGCACCCCGGAAGGGGAGTGAAAAAGAACCTGAAACCGTGTGCTTACAAGCAGTCGGAGCACGTTTATGAAGTGTGACGGCGTGCCTTTTGTAGAATGAACCGGCGAGTTACGATTCCATGCAAGGTTAAGCAGGAGATGCGGAGCCGCAGCGAAAGCGAGTCTGAATAGGGCGTTAAGTATGGGGTTGTAGACCCGAAACCGAGTGATCTACCCATGTCCAGGGTGAAGTTCAGGTAACACTGAATGGAGGCCCGAACCCACGCAGGTTGAAAACTGCGGGGATGAGGTGTGGGTAGCGGAGAAATTCCAATCGAACTCGGAGATAGCTGGTTCTCCCCGAAATAGCTTTAGGGCTAGCCTTGAAGTCAGAGTACCGGAGGTAGAGCACTGATTGGACGCGGGGTCCTCCACGGACTACCAACTTCAGTCAAACTCCGAATGCCGGCTACTTATCTTCAGGAGTCAGACTATGAGTGATAAGATCCATGGTCAAAAGGGAAACAGCCCAGACCATCAGCTAAGGTCCCCAAGTATACGTTAAGTGGGAAAGGATGTGGAGTTGCTCAGACAACCAGGATGTTGGCTTAGAAGCAGCCACCATTTAAAGAGTGCGTAATAGCTCACTGGTCGAGTGACTCTGCGCCGAAAATGTACCGGGGCTAAACGTATCACCGAAGCTATGGATTGACACCTAACGGTGTCAGTGGTAGGGGAGCGTTCTAAGGGCATTGAAGCATGACCGTGAGGACATGTGGAGCGCTTAGAAGTGAGAATGCCGGTGTAAGTAGCGAAAAGAGGGGTGAGAATCCCCTCCGCCGAAAACCTAAGGTTTCCTGAGGAAGGCTCGTCCTCTCAGGGTAAGTCGGGACCTAAGCCGAGGCTGACAAGCGTAGGCGATGGACAACAGGTTGAAATTCCTGTACCACCTCCATTCCGTTTGAGCAATGGGATGACGCAGGAGGATAGGGAGAGCGCACTGCTGGATATGTGCGTCCAAGCCGTGAGGCTGGTGAATAGGCAAATCCGTTCACCATCAGGCCAGGCGGTGATGGCGAGGGAAATTACAGTACCGAAGTCCCTGATTTCACACTGCCAAGAAAAGTCTCTAGTGAGGAATGAGGTGCCCGTACCGCAAACCGACACAGGTAGGTGAGGAGAAAATCCTAAGGCGCGCGAGAGAACTCTTGCTAAGGAACTCGGCAAAATGACCCCGTAACTTCGGGAGAAGGGGTGCCTCGGTAGGGTGTTAAAGCCTGAGGAGGCCGCAGAGAATAGGCCCAAGCGACTGTTTAGCAAAAACACAGGTCTCTGCTAAGCCGTAAGGCGATGTATAGGGGCTGACGCCTGCCCGGTGCTGGAAGGTTAAGGGGATGGGTTAGCGCAAGCGAAGCTTTGAACCGAAGCCCCAGTAAACGGCGGCCGTAACTATAACGGTCCTAAGGTAGCGAAATTCCTTGTCGGGTAAGTTCCGACCCGCACGAAAGGCGTAACGATTTGGGCACTGTCTCGGCAAGAGACTCGGTGAAATCGTAATACCAGTGAAGATGCTGGTTACCCGCGACAAGACGGAAAGACCCCATGGAGCTTTACTGTAGCTTGATATTGGATTCTGGTTCGATTTGTACAGGATAGGTGGGAGCCTAAGAAGCCGGACCGCCAGGTTCGGTGGAGGCGTTGGTGGGATACCACCCTGATCGGATCGGAATTCTAACCCACAGCCGTGATCCGGCTGGGGAACAGTGTCAGGTGGGCAGTTTGACTGGGGCGGTCGCCTCCTAAAAGGTAACGGAGGCGCCCAAAGGTTCCCTCAGAATGGTTGGAAATCATTCGTAGAGTGTAAAGGCAGAAGGGAGCTTGACTGCGAGACCTACAAGTCGAGCAGGGACGAAAGTCGGGCTTAGTGATCCGGTGGCACTGCGTGGAAGGGCCATCGCTCAACGGATAAAAGCTACCCTGGGGATAACAGGCTTATCTCCCCCAAGAGTCCACATCGACGGGGAGGTTTGGCACCTCGATGTCGGCTCATCGCATCCTGGGGCTGTAGTAGGTCCCAAGGGTTGGGCTGTTCGCCCATTAAAGCGGTACGCGAGCTGGGTTCAGAACGTCGTGAGACAGTTCGGTCCCTATCTGTCGTGGGCGTAGGAAATTTGAGAGGAGCTGTCCTTAGTACGAGAGGACCGGGATGGACACACCGCTGGTGTACCAGTTGTTCCGCCAGGAGCATCGCTGGGTAGCTATGTGTGGCAGGGATAAGCGCTGAAGGCATCTAAGCGCGAAGCCCCCCTCAAGATGAGATTTCCCATCACATTAAGTGAGTAAGATCCCTCCGAGATGAGGAGGTAGATAGGTCCGGTGTGGAAGTGCAGCAATGCATGGAGCTGACGGATACTAATCGATCGAGGGCTTAACCAAATATTTCACTTTATTATGGATCGTGAATGTGATACAATTCATTTCGTCTTCAGTTTTGAGAGAATGAACTTCTCTNTTGTAAGAGCTATTTCATATGCCTTTCGCTTACGGCAACCGAAGGTTGCAAAGTCGCTCAAGGCAAAATGAAATACGCTCAGTACCTTCGTGAAGTGTTGTTGAAGGTATCTCATGGAAGCTTTCTAAGGTAAGGAACCGAAGGTTCCTCCGAATTTCTTCAATAACTTGGTATCTATTCGTTTGTCAGAGCCCGACACGGCAACTTGTTGTAGGAGGGCGAGACAAAGGAATTGATATAAGCTGTCTGGTGATGATTGCAGAAGGGTCACACGCGTTCCCATCCCGAACACGACCGTTAAGCCTTCTCACGCCGAGGGTACTTGGACCGCAGGGTCCTGGGAGAGTAGGTCGTTGCCAGGCAGTTTTTATTATCCATACATAGCATCAAAGAGCAGGAGCCATTCCCATGAGCGGAATGGCTCCTTTTGCGTTTCACCTTCCGCTTATATGTGCTGGTCGGAAGACTGACCCTAATCCCTAGAAAATTGACAAGAACGATGATATGTTAATGTAAAGATTACTGATGAAAGTTCTTTGAAGGGAGAAAAAAGAATGAAACAGTATGCTGTTATTTTTGATATGGATGGCACACTTCTACAGACCGATCAATTGGCGATTCCAGCGTTTGAACAAATGTGGGAAGGCTTACGGCAGGAAGGCTACATCCTTGGTGATGTACCTAAGAGAGAGACGATCCTTCATTGTCTAGGGAAAACGCTTGATGAGATATGGGCGATTTTATTTGGCTCTGGCGTGGATCAAAATGGTATTAAAGAGCGAGCAGAACAGCTTTTGACATCAGCAGAGTTGGAGATACTACAAAAGGGTAAGGTTCAACTATATCCGGGGACAATTCATGTGTTAGCAATGCTTCATGAAGCAGGATATCCAATCTTTGTTGCTAGTAATGGCCAAGATAGCTATGTACAGGCGGTGTGTACTACATTCCAGCTACATCCATATATTCAGGAAATCTATACTGCGGGTAAATTTGGAACAGCATCCAAGGTGGAGTTAGTTAGGGTACTAAAGAATAAATACCGATTCACCTACGGGATAATGGTAGGAGATCGTCATTCTGATGTAGAAGCTGGTAAATTAAATGGCTTTCAAGTGGCTGCATGTACATATGGATTCTCCTCTCCAGCTGAGCTAGCAGGGGCAGATTACTATTTGCAATCAATCACTGAAATACTTGAAATCATTCAATCCTGATACCCATACACGCTGCGCTGATGAAAATAGGTAATCAAATCCAAAGTGTGACTTGGCAAAATAAAATAGGATGTGTATAATAATTATAGTCAAAGAAAGTCAAAGTCAGTCTCTTCATGGAACAGGCTAAGGTGGGGAGGATAAGTGAGAGCAAAGTTCAACCTCCAATCTCCCACATCTAGAAAGGAGTTGGGTCAAAACGTGGCTAATATTTCAGACCTTGTTGAAACATATATTAAAGAGATTCTTCATGAAAGTGATGGTTTCTTAGAGATCCAACGTAACGATATCGCTAGTAAGTTTAACTGTGTTCCTTCACAGATTAATTACGTGATACAGACACGTTTCACTATAGAAAAAGGATATATTGTTGAGAGCAAGCGAGGTGGTGGAGGATATATCCGAATTCGAAAGGTAAAAATAGAGAATGAACCGTATATCTACCAACAAATGGCTAATCTTATCGGCGATCAAATTAATCAACAAGGAGCTTATGACATTATTGAACGGCTTTTTGAGGAAGAGATATTGACTGAACGTGAAGCTCGTTTAATGATGACTGCAACCTCAAAGGAGATTTTACGCTTTGAGATTCCCATACGCGATCACCTACGAGCAGAGCTTCTAAAAGCGATGATTAGTGTCTTACTATTCACCAAGTAAAAAGGGGGGACCCACTGTGATCTGCCAACAATGTGGAATTAGGCAGGCTACACTCCATTATACGAAGATCGTTAATGGAGAGAAGACAGAGTATCACCTATGTGAACAATGTGCAAAGGAAAATGGTGAATCTTATTCAGGAGGAGAACAGGGCTTTTCCATTCATCAGCTATTAGCTGGGCTGATGAATAATATGGATTATTTCATAAAACCAGAAGAGAAAGTAGCTGTGAATCGTCAAGGACTACGTTGTGAGAACTGTGGCCTCACGTTTCAGCAATTTACGAAGATTGGCCGCTTTGGGTGTTCGGAATGCTACCATTACTTCAGCCAGCGCTTGGATCCCTTAGTGAAGCGGATACAAGGAAACACTCGTCATAGTGGAAAAGTACCGGAACGGTCAGGGCAAAATCTCAAGCAGAAGCGTGAATTACAGCAATTAAAATATCTTTTGCAACAAGCAATCGGAAATGAGGAATTTGAAAAAGCAGCTGTGTTGCGCGACCAGATCAAAGTTCTAGAACAGAAATTTGATGCGCAATAAGGGGGGACTCCAATGTCTTTAAAACGATTCATACAGAATGCACTTAGTGAATGGATGAAGGGAAAAGGACCTGAGAACGATATTGTGATAAGTACCCGTATCCGTCTTGCACGAAACCTAAAATCATATCCATTCCCTATCATGGCTTCTACAGAGATGAAGGAACATGTACTTCACGAGATTATGGATGCCGTGCAATCATCGCGGATTAAAGAACGCTTTGGTACATTGGAAACTTTAAAGATGAATAGCCTATCTCCATTAGAGCGGCGTGTACTTGTAGAGAAGCACTTAATCAGCCCACAACTTGCCAATGAATCTGAGGAAGGTGCTGTGGTTCTCAGTGAACATGAAGAGATCAGCATTATGGTTAATGAAGAAGATCATCTACGAATACAATGTATGTTGCCAGGGCTTCAAATGGAGCAAGCGTGGGAAGTTGCCAATCTATTGGATAATTTGTTAGAGCAAGAGCTAGACTATGCTTTTGATGAAAAATATGGCTATCAAACAAGCTGTCCAACCAATATGGGTACTGGTATTCGTGTTTCAGTAATGCTTCATTTACCTGCATTGGTCATTACTAATCAGATCAATCGAATCCTTGCAACAATTAATCAGGTAGGGCTTGTAGCTCGAGGCATTTATGGAGAAGGAAGTGAAGCGCAAGGAAACCTTTTCCAAATATCGAATCAACTCACATTGGGACTTTCTGAAGAAGAGATCATTAATAATTTGCATAGTGTAGCATTACAATTAATTAATCAAGAAAGGACAGCACGTAATCTGTTGATAGAGCACAACCGGATCGCTTTAGAAGATAAAGTATTTCGCTCATTTGGGGTACTATTATATTCGAGGATTCTGGAATCAAAAGAGGCGACTGAACGCCTGTCTGATGTACGTTTAGGGATCGACTTAGGATTAATAAAGGATACTTCACCAACCATTCTCAATGAACTCATGGTGATGACACAACCTGGCTTCATTCAGCAATATTATCAACAGAGTTTAACACCAGATGAACGGGATGAACGCCGAGCAAAGATGGTTCGTGACCATCTAAATAATCAGGGTTAGCTATAGAGAACATAAGGATAAAATGTATGGAGGTGTAGGAGATGCTATATGGTCGTTTTACAGAGAGAGCACAAAAGGTATTAGCTCTTGCACAGGAAGAGGCTAAGCGTCTTAATCATCAAGCAATTGGAACAGAACATTTTTTACTAGGTCTCGTTCGTGAAGGTGACGGGATTGCAGCGAAGGCCTTATTAGGATTGGGCTTAAATCTCGAAACCATCCAAAATGAAGTGGAGAATTTAATCGGTCGTGGCCCAGAGATGGATTATCAATATGTAACACCTCACTATACACCACGTGCCAAGAAAGTGATTGAACTATCCATTGATGAAGCTCGTAAATTAGGTCATACCTATGTTGGCACGGAACACTTATTGTTAGGGTTAATTCGAGAAGGAGAAGGCGTGGCTGCTCGTGTTCTAACCAATCTTGGGGTTAGTCTATCACGTGCTCGCCAACAAGTGCTTCAGCTACTCGGTAATAATGAAGTCATTAACACCCCGACCCAAGGTAACAATATGTCAGGACAAACAGCAACCCCTACCCTTGATAGTCTTGCAAGGGATCTTACACAGGTTGCAAAAGAGGGGAATTTGGACCCGGTTATTGGCAGAGCGAAAGAGATTGAACGGGTCATTCAAGTCCTCAGCAGGCGGACAAAGAATAACCCTGTATTAATCGGTGAGCCTGGAGTTGGGAAAACAGCCATTGCTGAGGGCTTAGCACAACGGATCATCGCCAATGAGATCCCCGAAATCCTACGAAACAAACGGGTTATGATGATGGATATGGGGAGTTTAGTAGCAGGCACGAAATATCGTGGTGAATTTGAAGATCGCTTAAAGAAGGTCATGGAAGAGATTCGCAATGCAGGGAATGTAATTCTCTTCATTGACGAGCTGCATACCTTGATTGGAGCAGGTGGCGCTGAAGGGGCCATCGATGCTTCTAATATTCTTAAGCCTGCGCTAGCCCGTGGGGAATTACAATGTATCGGAGCCACTACCTTAGATGAATATCAAAAATATATTGAAAAAGATGCAGCATTAGAGCGTCGATTCCAACCGATCATGGTGGATCAGCCAACTGTGGAAGAGGCGATTGAGATCCTCAAAGGGTTACGGGATCGCTATGAAGCGCACCATCGGGTCACAATTCCAGATGAATCCATTGTGCAAGCAGTTAAGCTCTCTGATCGTTATATTCCCGATCGGTTCCTGCCAGACAAAGCCATTGACTTGATGGATGAAGCGGCTTCTAAAGTACGTCTACAATCCTATACAGCACCACCCAACCTCAAACAAATGGAACAGGAACTGGAGAAGGTAAGACAGGAGAAAGATGCTGCAGTTCAAAGTCAAGAGTTTGAAAAAGCAGCGAGCCTTCGTGATCGTGAACAGAAATTACGTGATGAACTATTTGATCTACACAATGACTGGAAGGAAAAGCAAGGTCAAGCACAGTCGAAAGTAACTCCTGATGATATTGCCCAAATTGTTGCAGATTGGACAGGGATACCTGTACGAAAAATGGAAATGGAGGAGAGCGACCGTCTCTTAAGAATGGAGGAAATCCTCCATCAACGTGTGATTGGTCAAGAGGAGGCTGTAAAGTCTATTGCGAGAGCTATTCGCAGAGCTCGTGCGGGCTTGAAGGATCCGAAGCGTCCGATTGGCTCCTTTATTTTCCTTGGCCCTACAGGTGTAGGGAAGACTGAATTAGCTCGTGCTTTGGCAGAAGCCATGTTCGGTGATGAAGACGCGATGATTCGTATCGATATGTCCGAATATATGGAAAAACATACCACGTCTCGACTTGTAGGGGCGCCTCCTGGTTATGTAGGCTATGAAGAAGGTGGCCAATTGACGGAAAAAGTACGGAGAAAGCCATATTCAGTTGTCCTACTTGATGAGATTGAAAAAGCTCACCCGGAGGTATTCAACATTCTATTACAGGTGCTTGAAGATGGACAGCTTACCGATGGCAAAGGGAGACGTGTAGACTTCCGTAATACCATCTTGATTATGACATCCAATGTAGGGCAAGAAACCATTCGTCGTACTTCCACGCTAGGGTTTACTCCCTCTGATAGTGAGAAGAGCTATGAAGACATGAAGGATAAAGTGATGAACGAGTTAAAGCGTTCATTCCGGCCAGAATTTTTAAATCGGATTGATGAGACCATTGTGTTTCACCCACTAACACAACAAGATATTAAGAAGATTGCCCTATTGATGGCCGAACAGCTACGGAAGCGACTACAAGAGCAAGCCATCGATTTTGAATTGACGGAGCCTGCTGTGGATTTTCTTGTGAAGGAAGGCTATGATCCAAGCTATGGCGCACGTCCATTACGTCGAGCTATTCAGCGCCATATTGAGGATATGCTATCTGAAGCGCTATTAGCAGGAGAAATCAAGCAAGGCGATAAAGTAAAGATTCATGTGAAGGATGGAAAATTAGTGGTCAAAAAATTAGATGAAGCGATTCAAACGCTGTAAGAATAAAAAAGGATGGGTGCTCCAATTGAGCATCCATCCTTTTTTTAAAACTGTAAAATACTGTAGAAAAACTTGTCAATCCGAGCTAAAAAAGACTATAGTATGTTTATGTGTATGAGTTTTAAGAGGTGGAATAATGGCGAAGATCAAAACAAAATTTATTTGCCAAGATTGCGGCTACGAATCACCGAAATGGATGGGACGATGCCCTGGTTGCAATGAATGGAATACACTCCATGAAGAGATAGAGGATCATGTACCTGCCTGGGGCAATCGTCATGCAAGTAGAAGTGCTTCCTCTGTAGAGCCACAGCCCATCACGCAAATCCAGCATGAGGAAGAGCTGCGCTACGATACCCATATGGTTGAGTTTAATCGAGTATTGGGAGGAGGAATTGTACCAGGATCTTTGGTGTTAGTTGGTGGGGATCCAGGCATTGGGAAGTCCACCATTCTACTGCAGCTTTCAAACCAACTTGCTACGCAGGGCTTTAATGTCCTCTATGTATCAGGTGAGGAATCGGTGAAACAGATCTCCTTACGGGCAAAACGATTACAAATTGGTGCACCTACTCTCTATATGCTCCCTGAAACCAACCTACTGGAGATCATTGGTCAAGTGGAGAAGATGTCACCACAAATTCTCGTGATCGATTCTATTCAAACCATTTTTCATCCTGAGGTGACCTCTGCACCCGGAAGTGTTTCACAGGTACGAGAATGCACCTCCATCTTAATGAGACTGGCGAAGCAGCAAGGGATTGCTACTTTTATTGTAGGACACGTTACCAAGCAGGGAGATATTGCTGGTCCGCGCTTGTTAGAGCATATGGTGGATACAGTTCTTTATTTTGAAGGAGAGAGACATCACACCTATCGAATACTTCGAGCGGTGAAGAATCGTTTTGGCTCCACCAATGAATTAGGAATATATGAGATGCGTGAAGAGGGACTCTTGGAGGTACAAAATCCATCTAAACTATTTTTATCGGAACGGCCTGTAGGTGTAGCGGGGTCAACTGTAGTAGCTAGCATTGAAGGGACGAGACCCTTACTTGTTGAAATTCAAGCGCTTCTATCACCTACAGCATATGGCTCACCACGAAGGATGACCACAGGGGTGGATTCACAACGTGTAGCGATGTTAATGGCAGTACTAGAAAAAAGAGTGGGGATGATGCTGGGTAATCAAGACGCCTTTGTGAATGTGGCAGGCGGTGTACGCTTAGATGAACCAGCCATTGATTTGGCCATCCTAATTGCATTAGCATCTACATTTCGCAATCAACCTACACAGCCTAATGATGTGGTGGTAGGAGAAGTGGGATTAACAGGAGAAGTACGTGCTGTATCACGAATTGAGCAGCGTGTTCATGAAGCAAAGAAACTAGGCTTTAAACGAATTATTATTCCAGTTAATAATCTACAAGGATGGACTCCGCCAAAAGATATCGTAGTACAAGGAGTATCCACCGTTCAAGAAGCACTTGAGGTCGTCTTAGGGAGGTAACAAGATGGATCGCCAATTTACAAAGGAAGACTTTATTCAGCAGTCCCTCCGCATGGTAGCACCTGGGACCCCCCTACGAGAAGGGCTGGAAAATGTGTTACGAGCAAAAACAGGAGGACTTATCGTTGTAGGCAATACGGAAGAGATGATGAAGCTTGTCGATGGGGGATTTAGTATTGATTGTGACTTTTCTCCATCCTATTTATACGAATTGGCAAAAATGGATGGTGCTATTATTCTGAGCTCTAATGCAAAAAAAATCCTTTATGCTAATACACAACTTCATCCCGATAGTTCCATTCCAGCTACAGAAACAGGAATTCGCCATCGTTCTGCTGAGCGGGTAGCGAAGCAGACAGGATTACTGGTTATCTCCATCTCGCAACGCCGAAATGTGATTACGCTCTATCAAGGGAATCTCCGCTATATATTGAAAGATATTGGTGTAATTTTGACCAAAGCGAATCAAGCGATTCAAACGCTAGAAAAATATAAGAGTGTCCTCGATCAAGCCTTAACCAATTTAAGCGCCATGGAGTATGAAGAGCTGGTAACTCTACAAGAAGTGGCTCTTGTGATCCAACGGATTGAGATGGTGATACGGATTAAGGGAGAGATTGAAAACTATATTCATGAGTTGGGGACAGAAGGTCGCCTTATCAGCATGCAGTTGGACGAATTGGTAGCGAATGTAGAAGATGATGCAGTGATGCTAATCCATGATTACTCCAAAGATCCTCAAGCCAATCCAGAGGAAATTCTTCAGGAATTAAAAAAATACACCCCTGATGAATTGTTAGAAACACAGCTAATCTGTCGTGTCTTGGGGTATTCTTCCAGTGTGAATTTCCAAGAAGAACCTGTGCAACCACGAGGATATCGGATTGTTAGTAAAATTCCCCGGCTACCTCATGGTGTTGTAGATAATCTCATCGGCAGGTTCCAAAATTTCTCTAGAATACTTTTGGCCACTATAGAAGAATTGGATGATGTAGAAGGAATTGGCGAGGTGCGTGCTCGGGCGATCAAGGAAGGCTTGAAGCGCATTCAGGAACAGGTTTTCATCGATCGCCACCTATAGACGGCATAGGAAAATTTTTTCCTATCAATGCTTGTTAAATAAATTATAATATGTATAAGTAGAGGTAACGATAGAAAAGTACAAGGAGCTCTGCGAATGAAGAGGCATGCATTGTTAAAGGAAGGCATTCCAACACTTTTAGTGATTCTAGTATTGGGCATTATCTTATTTATTATTCAACCATGGCTTTCATTGATTGCAATTGGATTATTACTTTTTGTCCTTTATTTTTTCCGTGATCCAGCTAGGAACCCTGAAGAGATTGAAGGAGTTGTGATCTCTGCTGCTGACGGTGTGGTGACAGATATTCAGGAGATTGAAGATCCAGAATTTATGGAAGGAAAGGCGACTTGCATTAGCATCTTCCTTTCTCCATTGGATGTACATGTGAATCGCAGCCCTGTTCAGGGAGAGATTGTTTATCAGAAGTATGTAAAGGGACGTTTTATTTCTGCGACAAAGCCAGAGAGTCATCAGGTAAATGAGAAAAATTATATTGGTATTGAGTCTGCGTATGGTAAGATAATGGTTGTTCAGATCGCAGGTATGATGGCACGAAGGATTGTGAGCTGGGTTACACCAGTTCAATCCGTCCATACGGCTGATAAAATCGGGATGATTAAATTTGGATCTGGTACACAGATTTGGGTGAATCAGAATGTCGAAGTTGTTATCTCTGTAGGCGATCGTGTACGATCTGGAAAAACAGTGATAGGGAGAGTGAAATCCCGTGATTAGAAAAATAATCCCCAATATGTTAACGGTGGGGAACTTGGTAATCGGCTTTTTTGCCATCCTATTAATTCTTGATGATGTAGAAAATAATCTAGCCTTTGCATCGTTTCTTATTATTTTGGCCATGCTTACAGATGGTTTAGATGGACGAGTGGCACGTAGGCTCGGTGTGACCTCAGAGTTTGGTAAAGAATTGGATTCACTCTGTGACGTTGTTTCATTTGGTATTGCACCAGCAGCGATTATCTACATGGCTTCATTGCATGAATATGGCGTAATGGGAATGGCTGTTAGCTGCCTCTTTCCAGTGGCAGGAGCATTACGGCTTGCTCGCTTTAATGTTCATGCGGGGACACCGGGGTATTTTACCGGCTTGCCAATTACAGCAGCTGGTGGTGCACTAGCTACCTTTGCTTTATATACACAAGCCTTTACTCCATTTGTCATCATGTTAATCACATTATTCTTGGCTTTTCTGATGGTGAGCCAAATCAAGTATCCCAACTTTAAAAAAGTAGGCTGGCCTCGGCATACATTGCAGATCATTGCCGTCACCGTGGTATTAGTAGGGATCTTAGCTTGGTTTTTCCCAAAAGAGTTTACAAAGATTGTCTTTATTCCTTTGGCTGTCTATGCAGTATATGGGATCAGTAAGAATATCTTAATTGCCATTCGTCGAGCACGTCATAAATCTGATGATGATGAGGAAACTTCATATCGGTATTAATCGAGTATACAAAAAGCCAATCTAATGATTGGCTTTTTGTAACTTTTTTTCCCCTGTTTCGTCTATATAGGTAGATGATTCATGTTAGAAGGTGATAACAATATTAACGAAGAGTAAAAACACCCAATGTACTGAGTCGACTAGATTCTTCTTTAATCACTTGGTCCATGGAGATCTTCAAAGCATTACATATTGAACTAAGGTAGAAAAGATGGTTACCTAATTCATTCTTCATCACATCCAAGCACTGGTCACATAAAGAACCATCCAGATGTGAACTTGAATAATTGGGAAGCGCTGCAAGGGAATTCCCGTTGGGAAATTGCTGCTTTGATGCGTGAATGGTGATACAGCCACATTCTGTTACTGCTCGTGCAATTGCTCTTTGAATACGGGAAAGCGATTCGTTATTCTTTGTTATTAAATCTAGGATGCTACTGTGGCGGAACAGATTCTCGGCCACCTGAGATTGAAATGTAGAATAACTTTGTTCTTTTATGAAGATCACCCCCGAACTAAAAATTCAGAATAAATGGTACATTTGTTTAAATAGTCTGACTATTAATGGTGACTTCATTATAACGAGGAATAATTGATAAAGCAATCAAAAATTTAACAAAAGTCATAAAATATGAAAATAGTTGTTGACGATTTGTGTCACATTATGCTAACATAATAAATTTGACATTCACCATATTATGTGATATTCTGGAAAATGATCATGGTAAAAGGGGTGGCTTGTTTGTTTAAGGTGGGCGACAAGGTTGTGTATCCTATGCATGGTGCCGGAGTAATTGAGTCCATTGAGAAGCAAGAGGTTTTGGGAGAAACTCATGAGTATTACATCATGCATCTACCTGTAGGCGAGCTTAAGGTCATGATCCCGCGTTCCAATGTGGAAAAAATCGGACTACGACAGGTAATCAGTGAAGAGGGGTTAGATGAAGCACTTGCTCTAGCCTGTGAGGCAGCCGTCGATACTGGTGAAACTTGGAATCGACGTTTCCGTGCCAATTTAGATAAAATAAAAGGTGGCGATGTAGTCGATATTGCCCATGTAGTTCGAGATTTAATGGTTCGAGAGCGAGAAAAAGGGTTATCAACAGGTGAAAGAAAAATGTTGGAGCAGGCAAAGCAAATCTTGGTGAGTGAGATGATTCTATCGAAAGAGATTGATGCTCATGAAGCTAACCGACTAGTGGATGAACTAGGGGAAGATTGATACGCCTCAGGCGTTTTTTTTTCACAAAAATACAAATAGTAGGTTTAGCATTTAGCCAATTGTTAATACTGAGAAAAGGAGGTGACCATGATGCTAAAAGGAGTCATTCAACTCTTCTTTATCATTCTTGGAGGGATCATTGGGTATCAGTTTGGTTCAAGCTTATTTGCAATGTTTGATTTTTGGAATCTTGGTTGGCTACAGGAGTACGCCAATTATGTAGGCGCAGGAAGTGGGGCGCTCATCTTTCTTGTCATCGGACTTATTCTTACAAATTATATCCTTCAATTTATTCAATGGGTGGAAGAACGAATTGTCAAATTGCCCTTAACTGACCTTGTCTTCGGGATGGTAGGCTTAATCATGGGCTTGGTTATCACTATGCTACTACCACTCGACAAAATCCCTTTAGTGGGCAACTATTTCGATATTCTCTTTGCCATTGTCTTGGGTTATTTAGGATTTCAGGTGGGATTTCGTAAGAAAGAAGAGATTATCTCGCTGTTCTCCCTTGGAAAAAAATCCAAACATGAAAAGAATGTGCAGCAAGACTATCACCATAAAATCTTGGACACAAGTGTGATCATTGATGGGCGTATCGCTGATATCTGCCAAACTGGATTTTTAGAAGGTGTCCTTGTTATTCCTCATTTTGTCCTAGAGGAGTTGCAGCATATCGCTGATTCGTCTGATGTACTAAAACGGAATCGAGGCAGACGTGGTCTTGATATCTTAAATAAAATCCAAAAGGAACTGCCCATTGAGGTTATTATCTATGAAGGCGACTTTGAAGAAATCGCTGAAGTCGATAGTAAACTTGTGAAGCTAGCGAAGGTATTGGGTGGAAAAGTGGTTACAAACGACTTTAACCTGAATAAGGTCTGTGAATTACAAGGTGTTCCTGTCCTCAATATCAATGATCTTGCCAATGCAGTTAAACCTGTGGTATTACCAGGGGAAGAACTGAATGTTCAAGTGATTAAGGATGGGAAAGAGGATGGACAGGGCGTTGCCTATTTGGATGATGGAACCATGATTGTAGTTGAAGATGGCCGTAATAATATTGGCAAACATATCGATGTCATTGTCACTAGTGTTTTGCAAACGTCTGCAGGTCGGATGATTTTTGCAAAACCTAAGGCATACGAAAAAGCATTATAAAAAGAAAAGCAATTGCAATAGTGTTGATGGGAGAGAGGCTTGTGCAGATTGGCGTCATTGTGGTTGCAGCTGGGAGAGGTAGACGTATGGGAGCAGACCGTAACAAGGTTCTGCTTCCTTTGCGTCATAAGCCAATATTGATGTATACTTTAGAACGATTGCTTAAGACACCCAATCTTTTGGAAGTGGTAGTAGTCTATCATCCTGACGATCAAACTGAGATAGAGACGATTATTCGAGATATGGGGAGCAACATCCCTATACAGCTTGTTTCTGGTGGCGAAGAACGACAAGATAGCGTATATCAAGGGCTAAAAAAACTAAGCGCACAGTGTGATGTGGTCTTTATTCATGATGGTGCCAGACCCTTTGTTTCTGTCGAGACTTTACAACGTTTAAGTATGCGTATGGAAGAGATCCAAGGTGCTGTATTAGGCGTTCCTGTAAAGGACACGATTAAGGAAGTTAATAAGGCGGGAGTGATTACGGGGACATTGCCTCGTTCTAGCCTATATGCAATCCAAACCCCTCAAGCGTTTCGACGGGATCTTTTACTGGAAGCATATGAGAAAGCGATGGAAAGGGGCTTCTATGCAACGGATGATGCAGCCTTGGTAGAACAGTTAGGCGTTCCTGTTGAGATTGTGATGGGGGAGTATACCAATATTAAGGTGACCACACCGGATGATCTATGGTATGCAGATCGATTAATCCAACAAATGCAGATGAGAGAGGGGAACTAGATGAGAATTGGACAAGGATTTGATGTACATCAATTAGTGGATGAACGGCCATGTATTATTGGGGGAATCGAAGTTCCTTATGAAAAAGGCTTATTAGGTCATTCTGATGCTGATGTTCTTCTCCATGCTATCACCGATGCGATTCTAGGGGCACTTGGAAAAGGGGATATCGGTTCACATTTTCCTGATACGGATCCTCAGTATCTCAATGTGGATAGCAAGTTTCTATTGAAGCAAGTCTGGGAGATGGCTAAGGATCAAGGGTATCTGTTAGGGAATCTCGATGCTACCATCATTGCCCAGCGACCCAAAATGGCACCATATATTCCTGCTATGCGGACGCAGATTGCTCAGTTGCTTCAGTCTGATGAGGAAAACATCAATGTAAAGGCGACGACAACAGAAAAATTAGGTTTTACAGGGCGTGGCGAGGGAATTGCTTCGATGGCCGTGGTGTTGTTAACAGCAAGAACCGAGTAAATTGTGGAAAGAAGCACGCCAAACAGCTCAGTTTGTGCTAGAATTAAAAAATATATGGGAGAATACTTGATGTAAGAAAGAAGGAGTGGCATCCATGTCTAAAATAAGAGTGCGTTATGCACCTAGTCCTACAGGTCACTTACATATTGGTGGCGCTAGAACAGCATTATTCAATTATCTATTTGCTCGCCACCATGGTGGGGAGTTTATTATTCGGATTGAAGATACCGATATGAAACGGAATGTTGAAGGTGGTGATATGAACCAGCTTCAATACTTGAAGTGGCTAGGCTTGGACTGGGATGAAAGCGTTGATATTGGTGGAGAATACGGTCCTTATCGTTGCTCAGAGCGATTACCAATTTATCAAGAATATGTACAGAGATTAATTGAATCAGGTCATGCTTACTATTGCTATTGCAATGAAGAGGAATTAGAGGAAGAACGGGAACAACAACGGGCCAAAGGTGAAATGCCACGTTATTCAGGCAGATGTTCTCACCTTACGGATGAAGAGCGAAAACAATTTGAAGCAGAAGGACGTAAGCCTTCTGTTCGCTTCCGTGTACCTGCAGGTGTTCAACTAGAATTTGATGATTTGATCCGTGGCCATGTGAAGTTTGATTCTGATGGTATTGGTGACTTCGTCATTTTGAAGAAAGATGGCATGCCTACCTACAACTTCAATGTGGTTGTTGATGATGCCTTGATGAAAATCACCCATGTATTTCGGGGTGAAGAGCACTTATCCAATACACCGAAGCAATTACTAATTTATGATGCATTAGGATTTCCACGTCCTCAGTTTGGACATGTTTCCCTCATCCTAAATGAACAACGGAAAAAGTTAAGCAAACGGGACGAATCCATCATTCAATTTATTGAACAGTACAAGGAGATGGGGTATCTTCCTGAGGCAATCCTAAACTTTATCGCTCTCTTAGGCTGGTCACCAGAAGGTGAAGAGGAGATCTTCAGTTTAGATGAGCTGGTGCAACTTTTCGATGTAACAAGGCTATCTAATCATCCTGCTATCTTTGATAAAACAAAAATGCAGTGGATGAATAATGTATATATGAAGAAGGCAGAACTTGATCAAGTAGTGGAGATTTCACTACCACATCTCATTCAAGCTGAGCGACTACCAGAAAAGATGACAGCAGAACAGCAGGAATGGGCTCATCAACTAATTGATCTTTACCAAGAACAGATGAGTTATGGCGCTGAGATTGTGGAGTTATCTGAGCTCTTCTTTACAGATGCCATCGAGTATGGAGAGGAAGCGAAGGAGATTCTGAAGGAAGAACAGGTTCCAGAGGTGCTCGCTAAATTTGCAGAGAAATTAAAAGAGCTTGAAGCCTATGAGCCTGCAAACATTAAGCAAGCGATTAAGGCAGTACAAAAAGAGACGGGTTATAAGGGTAAAAAATTGTTCATGCCGATTCGTGTGGCTTGTACTGGCTTTACTCACGGTCCAGACCTTGATGCCTCACTTTATTTGCTTGGAAAAGAAAAAGTGCTTGCTCGTCTGCAACAATTATTGAATAATTATAAGGAAGTACTTGCATAATGGAAAATAGAATCAACATAAAGACGATGATCAGGAGAGATTCATCATACCTGGACGTAACAGAGAAGATGGTCAAAGGCTGAAAGCCATCTCGTCTAGTAGTGAATTATGCACCTGAGAGTTGCTGCTTCCAAAGGTATTGCCCAGTAGAAGCAGACGTATTCCCTGCGTGAAAGGGCTTGAGATGAGGAGTTAGATTATGTTTTTGGATGATATAATCTAGCCTCTCAAACAGAGTGGAACCACGATGACATCGTCTCTGAGTAGACGATGTCTTTTTGTTTGGAGAAAATGAAGGCTAACATCAGGTGTAAGTAAAAAAGGGGGATGAGCATGAGGTTTTGGCAAACATTACGTAATGATGTTCAAACGGTCCTAGATCAAGATCCGGCCGCTCGGAACAAGTTTGAGGTAGTTTTAACCTATTCTGGACTTCATGCGATTTGGGGATATCGATTATCCCATACATTATGGAAGTGGAAGCTTTTCTTACTTGCACGGATCGTCTCACAACTGGTTCGGTTTTTAACAGGAATTGAGATTCATCCTGCAGCCAAGATTGGCCAGCGCTTATTTATTGACCATGGGATGGGTGTCGTAATCGGCGAAACATGCGAGATTGGCGATGACTGCGTTCTCTACCAAGGAGTCACCTTAGGGGGGACGGGGAAGGAAAAGGGCAAACGTCATCCAACCATTGGGAATCGGGTGATTGTTGCTACAGGAGCGAAAGTCCTGGGCTCTATGAAAATCGGTGACGATGTGAAAATTGGAGCAGGAGCCGTTGTCTTAAAAGAGGTGCCACCCAATTGTACCGTCGTAGGAATACCAGGTCGTATTGTGGTGCAGGATGGTGTACGTGTACGCGCCTTTGACCATCAAAATATGCCTGATCCTGTAGCAGAAATTTGTGACAGCTTGCATAATAAGATCAGGGCATTAGAACGTGAAGTAGAAGAGTTGAAATCAAGTTTGAGGAAGGAGCGAGAAGATGACAATCAAAATTTATAATACCATGACTCGAACCAAAGAAGAGTTTGTCCCTGTCCAAGCCGGTAAAGTAAGCATCTATGTCTGTGGACCAACTGTATATAATTATATTCATATTGGTAATGCTCGGCCTGCTGTGTTCTTCGATGTTGTAAGGCGTTATTTTAAGCATCGAGGCTATGAAGTGACCTATGTTCAAAACTTTACCGATGTAGATGATAAATTGATTCGCCGTGCTGAAGAAGAAGGAGCAACAGTACCTGAATTGAGTAAGAAGTATATTTCCGCATTTTTGGAGGATGCAAAGCAATTAAATATACTGGCTGCCGATTACTATCCTCAGGTTACAGAGCATGTGGAAGAGATCATTCAGTTCATTAATAGCCTGATTGAAAAGGGTTATGCTTATGCGATGGATGGCGATGTCTATTTCCGGACAGAGCATTTTGCTGAATACGGGAAGCTCTCGCACCAACCACTTCAAGAGTTAAAGGCAGGGGCACGTGTAGAACTGAACGAAAGTAAGGAGAATCCGCTGGATTTTGCACTATGGAAGAAAGCGAAGACCGGGGAGATCGCTTGGCAAAGCCCGTGGGGGATGGGGCGTCCTGGCTGGCATATTGAATGCTCAACGCTGGCCAAACGCTATTTAGGAGAGACCATTGATATTCATGGTGGTGGAACAGACTTAACCTTTCCACACCATGAGAATGAAATTGCCCAAAGTGAATCCCTTACAGGAAAACCAATGGCCAAATATTGGATGCATAATGGTATGCTAAATATGGGTACAGAAAAAATGTCTAAGTCCTTAAATAACTCCATCAATGTGCACCAACTATTGGAGAGCTATCCTGGCAAGGTATTGCGTTTCTTTCTCTTATCCGCACACTACCGTACTCCCTTGACATTTAGCGGGGAATTATTAGAACAGCAAGCGCGTTCATTGGAACGTATTGAAATGTCTGTGAGCAGGGTGAAGGAACGCTTGGCTGGAGCTACTTCTGGAAATAGTACGGAGATGGAGATGAAGATTGAGGAATGGAGCAAGCGTTTCTATGAGAAGATGGATGATGATTTCAACACAGCTGACGCCATTTCTGTGATCTTTGATGCGGTGAAAGATGTGAACAACTACTTAGATCAAGAAGTGGTATTTCAGGGAACACTAGAAGCGATTCTTGCACAGTTCTCGCAATGGGGCAATATATTAGGTTTTCACTTCGAGACAGATGAACTCTTGTTAGAGGAAGAGGTTGAGGCCTTAATTCGCGAGCGGAATGAAGCCCGCAAGGCTCGTGACTTTGCAAAAGCGGATGACATTCGTGATCGTCTAGCACAGATGAATATTATCCTCGAAGATACTCCACAAGGTGTGAGGTGGCGAAGGAAATAGAGATGAATAAGCAAATGGAGCAAGTCGAACATCCAGAATTAATGAACGCATTAGTATTGGCCTACATGGGTGATGCAATCTATGAGGTGTATGTCCGTCAACATCTGATCTGCCTTGGACAGTGTAAGCCTCAGCTCTTACATCAGCATGCGACGCATTATGTTTCAGCGAAGGCACAAGCGGCGATTCTTCATCAATTAATGCCTAGTCTATCCGATGAAGAGATCCAGATTGTGAAGCGTGGACGCAATGCGAAGTCAGGCACTGTTCCTAAGAATACACCTGTAACCGTTTATCGGCATAGTACTGCCTTTGAGGCGCTCATTGGGTATCTTTACTTAACAGAGAATAGTGAACGACTACAGCAGATTATTGATCAAGCGTTATATATCGTTGAGCATGGGGTTGAAGAATCATAAAGTTGGAGGAATTCGAATGAAGAACGAGACTATTGTCGGAAAAAATCCTGTTATCGAAGCGCTTCGGGCAGGACGCCCCATTGATAAAATCTGGTTAGCAGAGGGCTTACGTTCTAGCCAACTAGGTCCCATTCTTCAGCTAGCGAAAGAACAAGGCGTTGTGGTGCAGTATGTTCCACGTAAACGACTTCATGAGTGGGCTCCAGATGAGGTTCATCAAGGTGTTGTGGCAACGGTAGCAGCATATGAATATGCAGAATTGGATGTCATACTAGCCAATGCAAAAGCCAAGACGGGGCTGCCATTCTTGATCATGCTCGATGGTCTAGAAGATCCTCACAATTTAGGCTCCATCCTACGAACAGCTGATGCAGTTGGAGCGGATGGGATTATTATTCCGAAGCGCCGTTCAGTAGGCCTTACATCGGTAGTGGCAAAAGCTTCTGCAGGTGCCATTGAATATGTCCCTGTGATTCGCGTTGCTAATCTTGTTCAAACAATCAAAAGCATGAAGGATGCAGGGTACTGGGTTGTTGGCACAGATGCAGAAGGTAGCTCAGACTACCGAACGCTCAAGTATGACTTTCCAACACTCTTGATTATTGGTAGTGAAGGCAAAGGGATCAGTCGTCTCGTACGAGAAGAGTGTGATTATCTTGTTCATCTCCCCATGGAAGGTCGCGTTACTTCATTGAATGCCTCTGTAGCTGCATCATTGCTCATGTATGAAGTATATCGGCAGCGTAATCCCCTGTCGTTAAATTAGTGGATACTGGTGAGAAAGATGGACCAAATTTTGTTGGTAGATGGATATAATATCATCGGTGCATGGCCAGAGCTGATTCAATTAAAAGAGAAGAATCTTGATGATGCCCGAGATCGGCTGCTAGAGATTCTATCAGAATACCAAGCTTACACAGGGGCCAAGGTGATCGTCGCCTTTGATGCTCACCAGGTCTCGGGGCTTGGTAGCAAGGAACGCTATGCATCGCTCACTGTTGCCTACACACGGGAGAATGAGACAGCAGATGAGTGTATTGAGCGACTGGCAGGTCAACTGAAAACAAAACGAAACCAAGTGGTGGTAGCCACGTCTGATTATACAGAGCAGCGTGTAATTTTTGCTCAGGGGGCACTTCGTAAGTCAGCACGGGAATTGCTTCTTGAATGGCAAGAATTGAAGCGCCAGATTAAGGGCCAGGTTCAACAAGAATCAACAAAAAAGCCTAGCAACTCTATTCCTTTAGATGAAAACCTAAAAAAGCTATTCGAGGAGTGGCGCAGACAGTAAGTGGCATTAATTGACTTTTCTGCATCTCTTCATGTATAATTGTTTTACTATTAGGCAGCGTGCGTCTCGGAGGGATCGGTTTGAGTGCGGAACTGGAATTGAACGTGACAATTTCATCTCCTCCCTCACCTTATGATGAGATGGAGGACGAGGTGTTGGTTGAAGCTGTACGTGCTGGAGATAGCGAGGCCTTGGAGCACATTATTAATAAGTATCGGAATTTT
Organism: Rubeoparvulum massiliense; assembly: GCF_001049895.1. Classification (GTDB taxonomy): domain Bacteria; phylum Bacillota; class Bacilli; order Rubeoparvulales; family Rubeoparvulaceae; genus Rubeoparvulum; species Rubeoparvulum massiliense. The sequence continues at coordinate 454,542 of NZ_CVPE01000004.1, read as the reverse complement.
GTTCGTGCGAAGGCGCGCTCCTACTTTTTAATTGGTGCAGATCGGGAAGACATTGTTCAAGAAGGCATGATTGGCTTATATAAGTCAATCCGTGATTTTCGTGGGGACAAGCTCTCTTCTTTTAAAGCATTTGCCGAATTATGTATCACTCGTCAAATAATTACTGCAATTAAGACCGCTACACGTCAAAAACATATCCCTCTCAATTCCTATGTCTCGTTGGACAAGCCCATTTATGATGAAGAGTCCGATCGTACATTGCTCGATGTGATTTGTGGTTCAAAGGTGACCGATCCAGAGGAATTGATCATTAACCAAGAAGAATTCAGTGACATCGAAGAGAAATTAGGAGAATTATTAAGTGAATTGGAACGTCAGGTGCTGATGCTCTATCTCGATGGCAGATCTTATCAAGAGATTGCCGTAGAGCTAAATCGACATGTGAAGTCCATAGATAATGCCCTACAACGAGTAAAACGCAAATTAGAGCGCTATTTAGAAGGAAGAGAAGTAAAATTATAGGAAGCGCTGGAAATGACTTTTTCACACAGCATTTTCTCCAGAAAAACGCTAAAACCCTTGATTGACATGGTCATCTTGATATGATATAGTACTTTAGGTAGCCGTATGGATGTCAATATCCACGAAGTGTAGTCTTATTTTTTTATATACAAGATTTAGCTGACCGCTTGATCATGGGAGGTGTAAAGAAGGATGCGTGTAAACATTACGTTGCAATGCACGGAATGCAAGGAACGCAATTATACTACGACCAAAAATAAACGGAAGCACCCAGATCGTATGGAGTTTAGCAAGTACTGCCCACGCTGCGCACACCATACAGCACACCGTGAAACCAAGTAATTGCTCTTACTTGTGGTCGGGTATTTCTAGTTAGACCTGTTGAATTGAATGGAAAAAGCGATGGAGGTGGCGTCGTTGAGCTTTGTCGCAAAGATTGGTGCTGGATTCCGTAGAACCGGTGCATTTTTTAGTGACAGTGTAAAAGAACTTAAAAAAGTTCGTTGGCCAAATCGTAAAGAAATGACCAGTTACACCATTGTTGTAATTGGGACAGTGGTATTTTTAACTTTATTCTTCTACTTTACCGATTGGGTTTTCTCAAATCTACTCCAATTTATCTTAAAATAGGAAGATTGGAAACGGTAGTGTAGAGCTTTGATTGAGAAGGGAGGATGGACAAGAGTCCTCGCATATGGAAAAACGTTGGTATGTTGTTCATACGTATTCAGGGTATGAAAACAAGGTTAAGACAAACTTAGAAAAACGCGTAGAGTCCATGGAGATGCAGGATAAGATTTTTACTGTCCTTGTCCCGATGGAAGAAGTAGTCGAAACAAAAGATGGTAAGAAGAAAAGTGTACAACGCAAATTCTTCCCTGGTTATGTATTGGTAGAGATGGTAATGACGGATGACTCTTGGTATGTTGTCCGTAATACACCGGGTGTGACCGGTTTCGTTGGTTCGACGGGATCTGGCTCGAAACCCATCCCCCTTCAAGCCGAGGAAGTTAACGCCATCCTCAAGCAAATGGGCGTTGAACAAATGATACCGCCCCTTGACGTAGCAGTAGGCGATCGTGTTAAGGTTAAAGCTGGTCCTTTTGCAGATCTTGTGGGCAATATCGATGAAGTACAAGCTGATAAGCTTAAGGTGAAAGTCATGGTTAATATGTTTGGACGTGAAACTCCGGTGGAATTAGACTTTTCACAAATTGAAAAGATCTGAAAAATGCGTATTGAATCCATCTGTTTTTTGTGATAGATTCAATATGTTTCGACCTATATACAGCTCGAATGGATCGACTGTATGATGCGTGGGAGGACGAAGCGTCCGTCATACCACATCTTTGGAGTAAGGAGGTGTCTTACGTGGCAAAAAAAGTAATCAAGGTCATTAAGCTACAAATTGAAGCTGGTAAAGCTACTCCTGCACCACCAGTTGGTCCTGCCCTTGGTCAAGCGCAGATCAATATCATGGGATTCTGTAAGGAGTTCAATGCTCGTACTGCTGAGGAAGCAGGTATGATCATTCCAGTAGAAATTTCGGTTTTTGAAGACCGTTCATTTACATTTATTACAAAAACGCCACCCGCCGCTGTATTACTAAAGAAAGCAGCTGGCATTCCATCTGGTTCAGGTGAACCAAATAAGAAAAAAGTGGCTACCGTAAAACGGGATAAAGTTCGTGAAATTGCTGAGCTGAAAATGCCTGACCTGAATGCTGCTAGCGTTGAATCTGCGATGCGCATGGTGGAAGGCACTGCACGCAGCATGGGTATTGAAATCGTTGACTAATCAACGAGTTACGGTGATAGGGGTTGCGTGTAGACGCAATCCCTCATTCGTGGGAGGCTACCATACCGTTACTACCACAAAGGAGGAGTTTTTAAATGGCGAAGAAAGGTAAACGCTTAGCAGAAGCTGCGAAACTGTTTGATCGTTCTGCCACCTATACAGTCAACGAAACAGTTCGCATTGTTAAAGAAGCAGCTACTGCAAAGTTTGATGAAACTGTAGAAGCAGCCATCTGTTTAGGAGTGGATCCTAAGAAGGCTGACCAAAATATTCGTGGCGCTGTTGTGCTACCTCATGGTACCGGAAAAAGCAAACGGGTTCTTGTGTTTGCTAAAGGTGAGAAAGCCAAAGAGGCAGAAGCAGCTGGCGCTGACTTTGTTGGCGACGACGATTTAGTTGCAAAAATTCAACAGGGTTGGTTTGATTTTGATGTGGTCGTAGCTACACCTGATATGATGGGTACTGTAGGTAAGATTGGTCGTTTGCTCGGGCCAAAAGGCTTGATGCCAAACCCCAAAACCGGTACAGTAACATTTGAAGTAGAGAAAGCGGTCAATGAAATAAAAGCTGGTAAGATTGAATTCCGTGTGGATAAAGCCGGGATCATTCATGCGCCAATCGGTAAAGCATCTTTCTCCCAAGAACAATTGGAAGAAAACCTGAACACTCTTCTTGAGATCTTAATCAAGATGAAGCCGTCTGCAGCAAAAGGAATTTACATGAAGAACATCACTGTTTCATCTACGATGGGTCCTGGTGTTCATGTAAACACAGCAACAATCCAATAATTACACATTGACATATTGATCACCAATGTGATAATATCTCAAATGTTGTAACGTATAAATTTATCGGTATAACCGTAGACAGTAGGTGCTTAACGCTTAATATCCTACCGAGGTTTTCGTTCGATACAAGCAATTGTTCATGATCGATACCTTGAGAGCCTTATGCATGTCTGCGAAGGCTCTTTTCTATGGAAAAAAATCATATGGGGGGTGTACACATGACCGCTGTATTGGAACAGAAGAAGGAATTAGTAAAGACCATTGCAGATAAGTTAGCTGCATCCAAGAGCACTATTGTCACTGACTATCGTGGTCTTACTGTTTCCGAAATGACCGAACTACGTAAGCAATTACGTGAAGCCGGCGTTGAGTTCAAAGTATACAAGAATACCATGACGCGGCGTGCTGCATCTGAGGTTGAGTTGGAGGAACTGCATCCATACCTCTTAGGGCCAACAGCTATTGCCTTTTGTACAGATGATGTAGTTGCACCAGCAAAAGTACTTGCAGAATTTGCAAAGAAACATGAAGCACTAGAAATTAAAGCAGGTGTCATGGAAGGGCGTTTCGTATCTGTAGATGAGATCAATGCAATTGCAACGCTACCATCTCGCGAAGGCTTACTCTCCATGTTGCTTAGTGTACTTCAAGCACCTATTCGCAACTTTGCTCTTGCTGTTAAAGCTGTGTCAGATCAAAAAGAAGAACAATCTGCTTAATGCATAGTGAATTCGAAAAGGAGGAAAATTAAATGACTAAAGAAGAAATGATTGCTGCGATTAAAGAAATGACCGTTCTTGAATTGAACGATCTAGTAAAAGCGATTGAGGAAGAATTCGGTGTTACTGCTGCTGCTCCTGTAGCTGTAGTAGCTGGCGGTGCTGCTGAAGGTGCTGCTGAAGAGAAAACAGAATTTGATGTTATCCTTAAAGAAGCAGGTGCTTCCAAGATCAACGTTATCAAAGTTGTTCGTGAAATTACAGGCCTCGGCTTGAAAGATGCAAAAGCCCTCGTTGACGGTGCACCAGCACCAATCAAAGAAGGCGCTGCTAAAGCAGAAGCTGAAGAAATGAAAGCTAAATTAGAAGAAGCAGGCGCATCAGTAGAATTGAAGTAGTAGAGCCTCATCTCAGGAACCCGCTGCATTGCCGGCGGGTTTTTCGTTCATATGGAAACGGAGGTTAGGAATGAGTCATTATTTCTCCAAGCAACCGACTAGTCACCATGATCTTCGGGAAATCACATACTGTTTTCAAGATCGAGAGTTTACATTTGTGACCGATTCCAATGTTTTTTCGAAAGAACGAATCGATTTAGGAAGTAGAACACTCTTGGAGGCTTTGATACTCCCTGCAGATGCGAACAAGATTTTGGAACTGGGATGTGGGTACGGTCCCCTAGGAATTATGCTGGCAGCCCAAAACCCAGGACGAGAGGTTTGGATGGTTGATATTAATGAACGTGCGGTTCAACTTGCAAAAATGAATGCGGAACGCAATGGGATTTCTAATGTACACATTCTGCTTTCTGATATCTTTGATGCCATTCCACAGGAACAATTTGACCTTATTTTTACCAACCCACCAATTCGTGCTGGCAAAGAAGTGGTGTACCAGATGTTCACTGAAGCAGCGCAGCATCTTACCTCCCGTGGAGAACTATGGTATGTCATTCAGAAAAAGCAAGGCTCACCTTCAGCTGAACGAAAAGTGGCAGAACTCTTCCCCCATGTGGATGAAGTGACGAAAGAAAAAGGATATCGAGTATACCGAGCCTATTATTGACAGCGAAAGGGCTATATGATATCATTTTAAAATGCCATGAATAGATGCTTTATGTGGAAAAAAGATTTCTTGAATGTCAAGATCATTTTTTCCACTTTTTGCATGAAAAAAATTCCTCATGGATAAAATGGATAGATAGTTTCTATATTTATACAAAAAATGTGGTTTTTAATAACCCGTTTTTAATATTTGTAATATGGCATAAGGGGTGAAGGAGTTGGCAGGTCAAATCATTCAATGCGGACGCCATCGACAACGCAGATCGTATGCAAGAATTCGAGAGGTGTTACCACTACCCAACTTAATTGAAATTCAGTTAAAATCATATGAATGGTTTTTGGAACAAGGATTACGCGAGATGTTTCAAGATATTTCACCCATTCAAGATTTTACAGGAAATTTGGTTCTTGAATTTATTGATTATAGTCTTGGAGAACCAAAATACGATGTGGATGAATGTAAAGAACGTGATGTCACTTACGCCGCCCCTCTACGTGTTAAAGTACGTTTAATCAACAAAGAGACCGGAGAAGTGAAAGAACAAGAAGTTTTCATGGGTGATTTTCCACTGATGACAGAATGGGGTACTTTTATCATCAATGGTGCTGAGCGTGTCATTGTTAGTCAGCTTGTTCGTTCCCCTAGTGTCTATTTTGGCGAAAAAATTGATAAAAGTGGCCGCCCTGCCTTTACAGCCACAGTCATTCCTAACCGCGGTGCCTGGTTAGAACTGGAAACAGATGCGAAAGATATCGTTTATGTAAGAATCGATCGTACTCGTAAGATCCCAGTTACTGTTCTGCTCCGTGCACTTGGATTTAGTAGCGATCAGGAGATCATTGACTTAATTGGCGATGACGAATATCTACGCAATACATTAGAGAAAGACAATACCGACTCAACAGAAAAGGCATTGATCGAGATCTATGAACGGTTGCGACCTGGTGAACCACCAACTGTGGAAAATGCTAAGAGTCTTTTAATCTCGCGCTTTTTTGATCCGAAACGCTATGATTTGGCCAATGTGGGTCGCTATAAGATCAATAAAAAGCTACACATTAAAAATCGGATCTTTAATCAAAAATTAGCAGAAACGCTCGCTGATCCAGAAACAGGGGAGATCCTTGCAGAGGCTGGTCGTATCGTGGATCGTCGTCTCTTGGATAAGCTCATGCCTTATCTAGAAGGTGGTCTAGGTGAGAAAGAGATCCGTTTACGTGATGGAGTCATTCTGAATAGCCAGCTTTATATCCAGTCGATCAAGATCTTTTCACCACATGAAGATGGAATGACACTCAATGTAATCTCAAATGGTGGTATCGATCAATCGATCAAGCATATCACTGTAGAAGATATTGTGGCTTCCATTAACTATTTTATGAATTTGTTACATGGTGTGGGCCATACCGATGATATCGACCATTTGGGGAACCGTCGTTTGCGCTCTGTAGGCGAATTGTTACAAAACCAGTTCCGCATTGGTTTATCCAGAATGGAGCGTGTTGTTCGTGAACGAATGTCCATTCAGGATGCCAATGCCATTACACCACAAGCATTAATCAACATTCGTCCTGTGATCGCATCGATTAAAGAGTTCTTTGGTTCAAGCCAGCTATCACAGTTCATGGATCAGACCAATCCACTAGCAGAGCTAACACATAAACGTCGTCTTAGTGCATTGGGACCTGGTGGTTTGACACGGGAACGCGCAGGCTTTGAAGTGCGTGACGTACACTACTCTCACTATGGTCGTATGTGCCCTATTGAAACTCCTGAAGGACCTAATATCGGTTTGATCAACTCCTTGTCAAGCTTTGCTCGAATCAATGAATATGGATTTATTGAGACACCATATCGTAAAGTAGATGCGGATACAGGGAAGGTTACTTCTGAAATTGTCTATTTGACTGCAGATGAAGAAGATAATTATTTTGTTGCTCAGGCCAATGCTCCGCTTAATGATGATGGATCCTTCCAGGAAGCAGAGATTATCTGCCGCCATCGTGGAGAGAACTTAACAGTAGAGTTAAGTAAGGTTGATTTGATGGACGTATCACCTAAACAGGTTGTTTCAGTGGCTACAGCATTGATTCCATTCTTGGAGAATGACGACGCGAACCGTGCTTTGATGGGATCTAACATGCAGCGGCAGGCTGTTCCTCTTCTAGTACCAAGATCACCACTGGTTGGTACAGGAATGGAATATAAATCTGCTCACGATTCAGGATCCTGTATTGTTTCCAAGCATCATGGGATCGTAGAACGTGTAACAGCGAAGGAAGTTTGGGTTCGTGAATTGAAAGAGATCGATGGTATTGAAGTAAAAGGCGATCTCCATAAATATAAGATGCATAAATTTATCCGTTCCAATCAGGGTACCTGTATCAATCAACGCCCTGCTGTCCGTAAGGGTGAGGTCATTGATGTAGGCGATGTGATTGGTGATGGACCAGCGACAGAAAAGGGAGAATTGGCCCTTGGACAGAACGTTCTCGTTGCCTATATGACCTGGGAAGGCTACAACTATGAGGATGCTATCCTCCTAAGTGAACGCCTAGTTAAGGAAGATATCTATACTTCCATTCATATCGAAGAATATGAATCTGAAGCGCGCGATACGAAATTAGGTCCAGAAGAGATTACTCGCGATATTCCTAATGTTGGGGAAGATGCGATGCGTAATCTTGATGATCGAGGAATCATTCGAATCGGTGCTGAAGTAAAAGATGGCGATATTCTTGTTGGCAAGGTGACACCGAAGGGTGTTACAGAGCTAACAGCAGAAGAACGCCTGCTTCATGCCATCTTTGGTGAAAAGGCCCGTGAAGTACGTGACACATCTCTCCGCGCACCACATGGTGGCTCAGGGATCGTTGTAGATGTAAAAGTATTCCGCCGTGAGAATGGTGATGAGCTACCCCCAGGTGTAAATCAATTGGTACGTGTCTATATCGCACAGAAACGGAAGATCTCACAAGGGGATAAAATGGCTGGACGCCATGGAAACAAAGGGGTTATCTCCCGAGTACTACCTATCGAGGATATGCCCTATCTACCCGATGGAACGCCTGTAGACATTGTCTTGAACCCCCTTGGTGTACCTTCACGGATGAATATTGGGCAAGTATTGGAGACCCACCTTGGTATGGCAGCTCGTATGCTAGGTCTTCACATGGCTACGCCAGTTTTCGATGGAGCTACCGAAATCGATGTGTTTGATACATTAGAAGAAGCTGGACTCAATCGGGATGGAAAGGCCGTCCTACATGATGGTCGTACAGGTGAGCCATTTGATGGTCGTGTTACTGTTGGTGTCAGCTATATGTTAAAACTGCACCATCTTGTCGATGATAAAATTCATGCTCGTTCTACGGGTCCATACTCCCTCGTTACGCAACAGCCATTGGGTGGTAAAGCACAATTTGGTGGACAACGCTTCGGTGAGATGGAGGTTTGGGCACTAGAAGCATATGGTGCTGCATACACATTGCAAGAGATTCTGACAGTAAAATCAGACGATGTGGTTGGCCGGGTTAAAACCTATGAAGCGATCGTAAAAGGTGAGAATGTACCAGAGCCAGGTGTTCCAGAATCATTCAAGGTATTGATTAAGGAATTACAAAGTCTGGGTATGGATGTGAAAATCTTATCCGCCGACGAACAGGAAATTGAAATCAAAGAGTTGGATGATGAAGATGAACCAGCCAGTGATAAACTAAGCCTTCCTAACGATGGCGACGATGTGAAATAACAGGGTGTACCTGGGCAATGAGGAGGATGGCTCGTGTTAGATGTAAACAATTTTAGTTATATGCAAATTGGTCTGGCTTCGCCTGAAAAAATCCGGTCCTGGTCCCATGGTGAAGTAAAAAAACCAGAAACGATCAACTATCGTACGTTAAAACCGGAAAAAGAGGGTCTATTCTGCGAAAAAATATTTGGACCAACAAAGGACTGGGAATGTCATTGCGGTAAATATAAACGTGTTCGTTATAAGGGTGTCGTTTGTGACCGCTGTGGTGTAGAAGTAACTAGATCTAAGGTACGACGGGAACGGATGGGGCATATCGAATTAGCTGCCCCTGTTTCCCACATCTGGTATTTCAAAGGGATTCCTAGCCGTATGGGTCTAACATTGGACATGTCACCACGCAGTTTGGAGGAGGTAATCTATTTTGCTTCCTATGTGGTTATCGATCCTGCCGATACTCCTTTAGAGAAGAAACAATTGCTTTCAGAGAAGGAATATCGTGCTTATCGTGAAAAGTATGGCAATACCTTTAAAGCTGGCATGGGTGCAGAAGCGATCCGTGAATTGTTAAAGGAAATTGATCTCGAAAAAGAAGTGCGTGCGCTCAAGGATGAGATTCAAACGGCACAAGGACAACGTCGAAATCGTGCGGTTAAACGTTTAGAGGTGCTTGAAGCATTCCGTAATTCAGGGAATCGTCCTGATTGGATGGTATTAGATGTCCTACCAGTTATTCCACCAGAATTACGTCCAATGGTGCAATTAGATGGTGGTCGTTTTGCAACATCTGACCTCAATGATCTCTATCGTCGCGTGATCAATCGTAATAACCGTTTAAAACGTCTGCTTGATCTTGGTGCTCCAGATATTATTGTTCAGAATGAAAAACGGATGTTACAGGAAGCTGTCGACGCTCTTATTGATAATGGTCGTCGCGGTCGCCCTGTGACTGGTCCTGGTAATCGTCCACTCAAGTCCCTTAGTCACATGCTGAAGGGAAAGCAAGGACGCTTCCGTCAGAACTTATTGGGTAAACGTGTGGATTACTCAGGACGTTCTGTAATCGTTGTTGGTCCAGAACTAAAAATGTATCAATGTGGTCTTCCTAAGGAGATGGCGCTGGAACTCTTTAAGCCTTTCGTCATGAAAGAGTTAGTAGAGCAAGGCCTAGCTCATAATATTAAGAGTGCAAAGCGGAAGGTTGAACGAATTCAACCTGAAGTATGGGACGTCTTAGAAGAAGTCATTCGTGAACATCCTGTCTTACTGAACCGTGCACCTACTCTACACAGACTAGGTATCCAAGCATTTGAGCCAATCCTTGTAGAAGGAAGGGCAATTAAGCTTCATCCTCTCGTATGTACAGCTTATAACGCCGACTTCGATGGGGACCAAATGGCTGTTCACGTTCCGTTATCTGCAGAAGCACAAGCAGAAGCACGTTTGTTAATGCTAGCAGCACAAAACATCTTGAATCCAAAGGATGGTAAGCCTGTTGTAACACCGTCTCAGGATATGGTTCTAGGGAACTTCTATCTCACCATTGAACGTGCAGGAATTGAAGGTGAGGGGAAAGTATTCCGGGATATGAACGAGGTATTGCATGCTTATCAAGATAAATTGATTCACTTGCATACTCGGATCGCGATCCCTGTGAAAACAATTAATAAGATTACCTTTACGCAAGAGCAGCGTGAGGCGCTTATTATTACAACGCCAGGTAAGTTGATTTTCAACGAGATCTTCCCTGAGAACTTCCCATATATCAACGAACCAGGTAAGAAGAATATTCAAGCTGGTGTAGATGCTCGCTTCTTTATCACAGATAAAGGGATCGATATTCCTGCATATATTAAGTCCTTACCAACAACAGAAGCAATTAAGAAAAAAGACTTAGGAACCTTAATTGCTAGTGTGTTTCAACGCTTTGGAACAACGAAGACAGCTGAGGTTATGGACCGCCTGAAGGGTGTAGGATTCCACTACTCTACGGTAGCTGGTATTACCATTGCTGTTTCTGATATTGTTGATTTAACAGAGAAGAAAGAGATTATTGATCAAGCAGAGCTTGAGGTTGAGGAAGTGACCAAGCAATTTGGTCGCGGCTTGATCACAGAAGATGAACGTTATAATCGTGTTATTGATATCTGGAGTACTGCGAAGGATAAGATTACAGAACGACTCCTGAAATCCTTAGCACCACTAAATCCAATCAATATGATGGCTACCTCTGGGGCCCGTGGTAATGCTTCGAACTTTACACAGTTGGCTGGTATGCGGGGCTTGATGGCGAATCCATCTGGTCGGATTATTGAGTTGCCGATCAAGTCTAACTTCCGTGAAGGATTGACCGTATTAGAGTACTTTATCTCCACCCACGGTGCACGGAAGGGGTTGGCGGATACAGCATTGCGTACTGCGGACTCAGGTTATCTGACACGCCGTCTTGTGGATGTTGCTCAAGATGTAATTGTTCGTGAAGAGGATTGCGGAACGGACCAAGGTGTGCTCGTCCGTACCATTGCCGATAAAAACGAAGAGATCGAAGGTTTATATGATCGAATTGTTGGTCGTGTCGCTTTTAAGACAGTACATCATCCAGAAACCAACGAAGTGCTTGTTCGGAAAAATCAATTCATTGACGAAGCGATTGCAGAGCAGATTATTGATGCAGGTGTTAAAGAGCTTGAACTTCGCTCCGTCTTTACTTGCCGCACGCACCATGGTGTTTGCCGCAAGTGCTATGGACGTAACCTTGCCACAGGGCAGATAGTAGAGATCGGTGAAGCAGTAGGGATTATTGCTGCGCAATCCATTGGAGAGCCTGGAACTCAGCTGACCATGCGTACATTCCATACAGGTGGGGTAGCTGGGGATGACATCACACAAGGTTTACCACGGATCCAAGAAATCTTCGAAGCACGTAATCCAAAAGGTCAAGCTGTTATCTCCGAAATTTACGGTGAAGTAACAGATATACGTGAAGGTCGGGAACGGGAACTTGAGATCAAGAGCGATATTGAAGATCGTGTTTATAAGATCCCATTTGGTTCTCGGATTAAAGTGGCCCTTGGCGATAAGATTGAAGCAGGTCAAGAACTCACAGAAGGATCACTTGATCCAAAAGAGGTACTTAAGATTAGGGGCATCCGTGGCGTAGAGGATTACCTCTTACAAGAGGTACAACGTGTTTACCGTCTACAAGGGGTAGAGATTAATGATAAGCACGTTGAGATCATGGTACGCCAAATGCTTCGTAAAGTACGGATTATTGATGCTGGTAATACTGTCCTCTTGCCTGGATCTACAGTGGAGATTCATGATTATGAAGAAGCTAATCTGAAAGCGATTGAAGCAGGTGGCCAGCCAGCTATTGCCCGTCCGATCTTGCTTGGTATTACGAAGGCTTCCTTGGAAACAGACTCCTTCCTATCTGCTGCTTCCTTCCAGGAAACAACACGGGTACTTACCGATGCAGCGATTAAAGGCAAACGTGATGAACTGCTAGGATTAAAAGAGAATGTTATCATTGGGAAATTGATTCCAGCTGGTACTGGAATGAGCCGTTACCATAACCTGCATGTTAAGCCAGTCGGAATTGAGCTGAGCGATAGTATGACAGATGATATGGTAGCCACAGAAATAAAATAAAAGCGTAAAAAGAGAATTGACAATCACTATACTTGATGCTAATATTTTTAAGTGTGCTTGCATTACCTGACGCTTTGGAGGATAAAAAATTGTCTTATGAAAAAGTGAAGCAGGCAAAAGAGCTCATTATTGGGTTGAAGCAGACCACGAAAGCGATTGAACAGAATGCTGTATCTGAAGTCATTATTGCCAAAGATGCAGATTCGTTAGTTATCGAACGAATCGTTACATTAGCAAGTAGTAAAGGAATCCCCATCGCCTATGTGGATTCTAAGCGAAAGCTAGGTAAGGCATGTGGTATTGATGTTCACGCTGCAACGTGTGGGATAAAGAAATAGGTTGATTAGGAAATGTTTTTGTTGCATCTTGCATACAAAAACATTTCCTTAGGCCTTGTTATGAACCACCTGGATCTGTGGTCTTGAAATGAGTAAAAAGAAAGGGGGTACTTCACATGCCAACAATTAATCAATTAGTTCGCAAAGGGCGCGAAAGTAAGACAACCAAATCGAAATCACCTGCATTGCAATTCACTTACAATAGTTACGCTAAAGAATTAACTAGTGTTAATTCTCCACAAAAACGTGGTGTTTGTACTCGTGTGGGTACATTAACTCCTAAAAAGCCTAACTCTGCCTTACGTAAATATGCACGTGTGCGCTTAACTAATGGAATTGAAGTTACAGCTTATATTCCTGGTATTGGTCACAACCTACAAGAGCATAGCGTGGTATTAATTCGTGGTGGACGGGTTAAGGACTTACCTGGGGTTCGTTACCACATCGTTCGTGGCGCCTTAGATACTGCAGGTGTGAACGATCGTAAACAAGCTCGTTCCAAATATGGTACAAAACGAGCTAAGGCTAAGAAGTAAGAGATATCCTAACGAAATTGATATGAACAGCTTCATGTAAAGGAGGGAAACATATGCCACGTAAAGGTCCAGTAGCTCGCCGAGACGTACTACCAGATCCATTATATAATAGCAAATTGGTTACGAAGCTAATCAACCGACTCATGGTTGATGGTCAAAAAGGGGTTGCCCAAAAGATTCTTTACAATGCTTTTGGAATCATCGAACAACGTACTGGTAAAAACGCCATGGATGTGTTTGAAGAAGCCTTGAAGAATGTAATGCCAGTATTAGAAGTTCGTGCACGCCGTGTAGGTGGTGCTAACTATCAAGTACCGGTTGAAGTACGCCCTGATCGTCGCCAAACTTTAGGTCTTCGTTGGTTAGTAAATTACTCCCGTCTTCGTAATGAGAAGACCATGGAAGAAAAATTAGCTAATGAAATTATCGATGCTGCCAATAATACAGGTGCATCAGTGAAGAAACGCGAAGATGTGCATAAGATGGCGGAAGCAAATAAAGCATTCGCTCATTATCGTTGGTAATCATTGCCTAACATTAGTGCAATAAAACAAGCACATTCTATCCCACAATTTGAAAGGAGAAATACTGAATGGCTAGAGAGTTCTCCTTAAAAGATACGCGCAACATCGGTATCATGGCTCACATCGATGCCGGTAAGACGACGACAACGGAACGGATTCTCTTCTACACTGGGCGAATTCATAAAATCGGTGAAACCCACGAAGGTGCTTCCCAGATGGACTGGATGGAGCAAGAGCAAGAACGTGGGATTACCATTACATCTGCTGCAACAACTGCACAGTGGAAAGGTCACCGCATCAATATTATCGATACGCCTGGACACGTAGATTTCACTGTTGAGGTTGAGCGCTCCTTGCGTGTACTCGATGGAGCTGTCGCTGTACTCGATGCCAAAAGCGGTGTGGAACCACAAACCGAAACGGTTTGGCGCCAAGCCACTACCTACGGTGTTCCCCGAATCGTTTATGTAAACAAAATGGACGCAACTGGTGCAGATTTCTTAGCATCAGTACGGTCACTTCATGACCGCTTGGGAGCTAATGCCCATGCGATTCAGATCCCAATTGGTGCTGAAGACAAATTCGTAGGTATGATCGACCTTGTAAAGATGGAAGCTCACTTCTATCTTGATGATCTAGGTACGAAGGAAGAATCACGGGAGATTCCAGAGGATCTTCTTCCACTCGCTGAAGAATACCGCAACAAACTCGTTGAAGCGGTAGCTGAAGTAGATGAAGAAGTGATGATGAAGTATCTTGAAGGTGAAGAGGTTAGCGTTGAAGAGCTGAAGGCGGCTATTCGCCGTGCGACTGTAGCTGTTCAATTCTATCCAGTGGTTTGTGGCTCATCCTACAAGAATAAGGGAGTTCAATTAATGCTTGACTCAGCCATTGAATATCTCCCATCTCCATTAGATATTCCAGCTATTAAGGGTGTTAATCCCGATACTGGTGAAGGAACCGAAAGAATTGCTAGCGATGATGAACCATTTAGTGCGCTCGCATTCAAAATCATGACCGACCCATATGTAGGAAAACTCACTTTCTTCCGTGTATACTCCGGTAAGGCAGATGCAGGATCCTATGTATTAAACTCTACAAAGGGTAAACGGGAACGTCTCGGTCGTATCCTGCAAATGCACGCAAACCATCGTCAAGAAATCACAACGGTGTACGCTGGCGACCTTGCTGCAGCAGTAGGTTTAAAGGATACAACTACTGGGGATACCCTCTGTGATGATAAAGCACCAGTTATTCTAGAATCCATGGAATTCCCTGAACCTGTTATCTCTGTTGCAATCGAACCCAAAACGAAGGCTGACCAAGAGAAAATGGGTATGGCGCTGGCCAAACTTTCAGAAGAGGATCCAACCTTCCATGCAAGCACCAACGAAGAGACTGGACAGGTTATCATCGCAGGTATGGGTGAGCTTCACCTTGACATCATCGTGGATCGCCTCCGCCGTGAGTTTAAAGTAGAAGCCAATGTAGGTGCACCACAGGTTGCTTACAAAGAAACCTTCCGTGCAACTGGTAAGGCAGAAGGTAAGTTTATTCGCCAATCTGGTGGTCGTGGTCAATACGGTCACGTTTGGGTAGAGTTCTCCCCACTAGAACCAGGCGAAGGCTTCCAATTTGAAAACAAGATCGTCGGTGGTGTTGTACCAAGAGAATACATTCCTGCTGTTCAAGCTGGTATTGAAGAATCAATGCAGAATGGTGTACTCGCTGGTTATCCATTGATCGATATTAAGGCAACCATTTTTGATGGTAGCTACCACGATGTTGACTCCTCGGAAATGGCGTTTAAGATCGCTGGTTCAATGGCTCTGAAAGCAGCAGCAAGCAAATGTCGAGCTGTCTTGCTTGAACCGATGGAGCGCGTAGAAATCGTTGTTCCAGAGGAGTACATGGGCGATATTATGGGTGACGTCAACTCTCGACGCGGTCGGATCGATGGTATGGAAGCGCGTGGTAATGCCCAAGTCATTCGTGCATTTGTGCCACTGGCTGAAATGTTTGGTTATGCAACTACATTGCGTTCCAAGACACAAGGTCGCGGTACCTATACTATGTCATTTGACCACTTTGAAGAAGTACCAAAGAGCATTGCAGAAGAGATTATTAAGAAAAACAAGGGTGAGTAATCTCTCCGAAAAAGAAGTTTCACCTACCATCTTTTAAAATGGCTGAGGAAGAAGTACAATACCAATTGGATGTACTCTTTCTCACCAATCATTATATTAAATGTAAAGTTAAGGAGGAATCGTTCATGGCTAAAGCAAAGTACGAACGTACAAAGCCACACGTTAACATCGGTACAATTGGACACGTTGACCATGGTAAAACAACTTTAACAGCTGCTATCACAACTGTATTATCCAAAAAGGGTGGCGGCCAAGCGATGGCATATGATGCTATTGATAAGGCTCCAGAGGAAAGGGAACGTGGTATCACAATCTCCACTTCTCACGTAGAGTATGAAACTGAAAACCGTCACTATGCACACGTTGACTGCCCAGGACACGCGGACTACGTTAAGAACATGATCACTGGTGCTGCTCAAATGGACGGTGCTATCTTGGTTGTATCCGCAGCTGATGGCCCAATGCCACAAACTCGCGAACACATCCTGCTATCCCGTCAAGTAGGTGTACCTTACATCGTAGTTTTCATGAACAAATGCGATATGGTTGATGATGAAGAGCTACTAGAACTTGTTGAAATGGAAATTCGTGACCTCTTATCAGAATACGAATTCCCTGGCGATGACACTCCAATTATCCGCGGTTCTGCTCTTAAAGCATTGGAAGGCGATGCAGCTTATGAAGACAAGATTATTGAACTCATGGCTGCAGTAGACGCTTACATTCCAGAACCAGTTCGTGATACTGACAAGCCATTCTTAATGCCAGTCGAAGACGTATTCTCCATCACTGGTCGTGGTACTGTTGCAACAGGTCGTGTTGAGCGCGGTATGGTTAAGGTTGGCGACGAAGTCGAAATCGTTGGTATCGCTGAAGAAACACGTAAGGTTGTTGTAACTGGTGTAGAAATGTTCCGTAAGTTACTAGACTTCGCTGAAGCTGGTGACAACATCGGGGTACTTCTTCGTGGTGTTCAGCGCGAAGATATTGAACGTGGTCAAGTATTAGCTAAACCAGGCAGTGTAACTCCACATACACAGTTCTCTGCTGAAGTTTACGTTTTGACTAAAGAAGAAGGTGGCCGTCATACTCCATTCTTCTCTAACTATCGTCCTCAATTCTACTTCCGTACAACAGACGTTACCGGTGTAGTTAACCTACCAGAAGGCGTAGAAATGGTTATGCCTGGCGACAACATCACAATGACTGTTGAATTGATTGCACCAATCGCTATGGAAGAAGGAACACGTTTCGCTATCCGCGAAGGTGGTCGTACAGTAGGCGCTGGTGTAGTTGGTAAGATTGTTAAATAACATCGAATTCCTATTCGATTCAATAAAAAAAGCAGAGGGAACCGTCACGGTTCCCTCTGCTTTTTGCCGATTATGTCTCCTTACCAAAATTCTACTACGAAAACAGCATTTATTTAATAAAAAGAAGAGGAATTTCACTTGCATCTCAGCTGTTTCTTCTATATAATATTGACTGTTGCGGAATTTGGCGATGATGCAAGAGGTTGCTGACACGCCCGGCTCCTTTGCCATGGCGAGTGTGTGAGGAAATTCTTGCGGAGCAAGTCTGTTTCGAAAAATAGGCGAAAAAGGAGGGAATATCATGGCAAAACAAAAAATTCGTATCCGTTTGAAGGCGTATGATCACAGAGTTCTTGATCAATCTGCGCAAAAAATCGTGGAGACAGCCAAACGTTCTGGCGCTGCAGTTAGCGGTCCTATTCCGTTACCAACTGAAAAGAGCGTCTATACGGTACTTCGTGCCGTACACAAGTACAAAGATTCTCGTGAACAATTCGAGATGCGTACTCATAAGCGTTTGGTAGATATCTTAAATCCAACTCCACAAACAGTGGATGCATTGATGCGTTTAGATCTGCCATCTGGTGTCGATATCGAAATCAAACTATAACACTAGGGTTTGCAGATAAATAATTTTACGGAAAAACAAGTATAGGAGGTGGCTTTCATGAAGGGAATCTTAGGGAAGAAAGTGGGCATGACACAAATTTTCGCTGAGAATGGCGATGTCATTCCTGTAACAGTGATTGAAGCAGGCCCATGCGTTGTTCTCCAAAAAAAGACGACCGAAACCGATGGCTATACAGCGGTTCAGCTCGGCTTTGACGATGTGAAGAAGAGTCGCATTATCAAACCAGCTGAAGGTCATGCAAAAAAAGCTGGGGCAACACCTAAGCGCTACATTCGTGAAATCCGGAATGTTAACGTTGAGGAATATGAAGTAGGTCAAGAAGTAAAAGCTGACCTCTTCCAAACTGGTGAAAAAGTAGATATCACCGGAATTAGTAAGGGTAAAGGTTTTGCTGGTTCCATTAAACGGCATAATCATTCCCGCGGGCCAATGGCTCATGGTTCTCGCTATCATCGCGGTCCTGGTTCCTTAGGTGCTGTTGACGCTGCACGTGTCTTCAAAGGACATAAACTACCAGGTCGGATGGGAACAGATTGTGTAACCATTCAAAACTTAGAAGTAGTTCGTATCGATACAGAGCGTAATTTGATCATGGTTAAGGGTTCTGTACCAGGACCAAAAGAAAGCTTTGTAACTATCAAAAATACTATCAAATCCGGAAAGTAAGTTTTTAAAGAAAGGAGGAATTTTACATGCCAAAGGTGGCGTTATATAACCAAACAGGCTCTCAAGTAGGAGAGATCGAATTATCCGATGCTGTATTTGGAATTAAACCCAATGAAGCATTACTTCACCAAGCTGTTCTTCTTCAACAAGCTGCTGAACGCCAAGGTACCCATGCTGTGAAGAATCGTGCAGCAGTACGGGGCGGAGGTCGTAAACCATGGCGGCAAAAAGGTACTGGACGTGCTCGTCAAGGTAGCATTCGCAGTCCACAATGGGTAGGCGGTGGCGTAGTATTTGGACCTACACCACGTAAATACGGGTTCAAAATGCCAAAGAAAATGCGTCGTCTTGCATTGAAGTCGGCACTTTCTTCAAAGGCATTGTCTGATGAACTTGTTGTCCTTGAAGGTCTAAACCTTGAACAACCAAAAACTAGCTTAATGGCTCAAGTATTAAAAGGTCTTCAAGCAGATCGTAAAGCACTTGTTGTAAGTGAACAATTCGATGAAAAGGTTGCCCTTTCTGCACGTAACATTCCAGGTGTAAAATATATGACTGTAAACGGATTGAATGTACTAGACATTATCCGTTTTGACAAGTTAATCATTACCAAGGATGCGGTTACTCGCGTAGAGGAGGTGCTTGGCTAATGCAAAATGCCCGTGATATTCTCAAGCGCCCTATTATTACTGAACGTACCGCTGACATGATGGCTGAGAAAAAGTATGTCTTTGAAGTAGATATCAAAGCTAACAAAACAGCTATTAAACAAGCAGTGGAGCATATTTTTGGAGTAAAGGTTATCTCTGTAAACACTGTTCGTGTTAAAGGGAAACCAAAACGCTACGGTCGTTTCGAAGGCTACCGTCCTGATCGGAAAAAGGCCTATGTACAATTAGCAGCCGACAGCAAAGAACTTGAGTTCTTTGAAACGGTTTAATAATGTCAATTAGCGAAGGAGGGAAACGGAATGGGTATCCAAAAGTATAAACCCACTTCACCCGGACGTCGCGGAATGACAGTCTCCACGTTTGAAGAGATTACATCTAACAAACCGGAGAAATCATTACTTCGTCCGTTGAATCGTAAAGCAGGCCGTAATAACCAAGGCCGCATCACAACGCGTCATCATGGTGGTGGACATAAACGTCAATACCGTGTAATTGACTTTAAACGTAATAAAGATGGTATTCCAGGTCGCGTTGCTTCAATCGAATATGATCCAAACCGTACTTCTTATATTGCATTAATCAACTATGCAGATGGAGAAAAACGTTACATCATCGCTCCTAAAGGTCTAGAAGTAGGTATGGTCATTGAATCTGGTGCCAAAGCTGATATTAAAGTTGGTAATGCATTACCACTTGAGAACATTCCAGTAGGTACCGTGATTCATAATATCGAATTAAAGCCAGGTGCTGGCGGTCAATTAGTTCGTGCAGCAGGCACTGAAGCTCAATTGCTTGGTAAAGATGGCGAGTACGCTATCGTTCGCCTTTCCTCTGGTGAAATGCGGATGATCCAAAAAGAATGTCGTGCTACCATTGGTCAAGTTGGAAACCTTGAATATGAGCTTATCAACATCGGTAAAGCAGGACGCGGTCGCTGGTTAGGCAAACGGCCAACCGTTCGTGGTTCTGTTATGAACCCAGTTGATCACCCACATGGTGGTGGTGAAGGTCGTGCACCAATCGGACGCAAATCACCAATGACTCCTTGGGGTAAACCTGCATTGGGTTATAAGACACGGAAGAAAAATCATCCGACTAACAAATATATTGTTCGTCGTCGTAACGAGAAATAATCAAAATAGCTTGCGAAGGGAGGTTTTCCAATGGGACGCAGCCTGAAAAAAGGGCCTTTTGCTGATGAGCACCTCATGAAAAAAGTTGTTGAGATGAACGAGAGTGGCAAGAAAAGTGTCATTAAGACATGGTCTCGCCGTTCTACAATCTTCCCAGATTTCATCGGTCACACATTTGCTGTGTATGATGGACGGAAACATGTCCCTGTCTATGTGACGGAAGACATGGTAGGACATAAACTAGGCGAATTTGTACCGACACGTACCTTTCGCGGTCACGCAGGTGACGATAAGAAAACTAAACGATAAGATGTCAACCTTGATAAGTAAGGATGAGAGGGGGTACATTCATGGAAGCAAAAGCAGTTGTACGTTATGTGCGAATTGCTCCACGCAAGGTGCGCTTGGTTGTTGACTTGATTCGCGGCAAGCAAGTAGGCGAAGCATTAGCTATTCTCCGCCATACACCAAAGGTTGCTTCTCCAGTTGTTGAGAAGCTATTGAATTCTGCCATTGCAAATGCAGAACACAATTATGAGATGAATGTGGATCAACTCGTTGTAAGCAAAGTATTCGTTGATGAGGGTCCAACAATGAAACGGTTCCGCCCACGTGCAATGGGACGTGCTAGCCGTATTAATAAACGCACGAGCCACATTACGCTGGTTCTATCAGATCATAAGGAGGGATAATGCGTGGGACAAAAAGTAAACCCGGTGGGTCTTCGTGTCGGTATTATTCGTGACTGGGAGTCCAAGTGGTATGCTGATAAAGACTTTGGCGACCTCTTGCTCGAAGACGTGCAAATTCGTAAATTTGTTGAAAAACGACTCAAAGATGCCGCTGTCGCCTTCGTTGAAATTGAACGTGCAGCCAATCGAGTGAATATTACCATCCACACCGCTAAGCCTGGTATGGTAATCGGTCGCGGTGGCGCAGAAGTAGAAGAACTTCGTAAAGAATTAACTAAAATGACAAATAAACGGGTTCATATCAATATTTCAGAGATTAAGAAGCCTGATTTAGTGGCTAAATTAGTTGCTGACAATATTGCCCGTCAATTAGAAAATCGTGTTTCCTTCCGTCGTGCGCAAAGACAAGCAATGAGTCGGACAATGCGCTCAGGTGCATTAGGGATCAAAACCTTGGTAAGCGGCCGTCTTGGTGGTGCTGATATCGCACGTAGTGAAGGATACAGTGAAGGAACGGTACCGCTCCATACCCTTCGTGCTGATATTGACTATGGTACAGCTGAAGCCATGACCACTTATGGAATTATCGGTGTAAAAGTATGGATTTATCGCGGTGAAGTCCTTCCAACGAAAGGCAATAATCAGGAAGGGGGCGAGTAATCATGTTGATGCCAAAGCGCGTGAAATATCGTCGTGTTCACCGAGGCAAAATGAACGGTACTGCTAAAGGCGGTACAGAATTAAACTTCGGATCATATGGTTTAAAAGCACTAGAGCCAGCTTGGATTACGAGCCGTCAAATCGAAGCAGCTCGTATTGCTATGACTCGTTTTATCAAACGTGGTGGGCAAGTTTGGATTAAAATCTTCCCTGACAAGCCTGTAACCCAAAAGCCTTTGGAAGTTCGGATGGGTTCTGGTAAAGGGGCTCCAGAATACTGGGTAGCTGTTGTAAAACCAGGTAAGATTATGTTTGAATTGGACGGTGTAACTGATGAAGTTGCACGTGAAGCTCTACGTCTTGCAGCACACAAGCTTCCTATTAAGTGTAAGATTGTAAAACGTGATGAAGCAGGTGGTGAAGCAAATGAAAACTAATGAACTTCGTAATATGACCACTGCCGAAATTGAACAAAAAGTTAACAGCTTGAAAGAAGAATTATTTAACCTCCGTTTCCAACTTGCTACGGGACAACTGGAAAATCCAGGTCAAATCCGTAACGTAAAAAAGGATATTGCTCGTGCTAAGACCGTGCTACGTGAACGGGAACTTGGAATTCAAGTGAATGCCTAAACGGACTCCAATAACCAAATTGTGATTATGAGAGGAGGTTACACTGAATGGAAACAACGGAAGTACGTAATGATCGTAAAGAGCGTGTTGGACGTGTCATTAGTGACAAGATGGACAAAACCATCGTCGTCGTTGTTGAAACGAAGAAAAAACATACTCTTTATGGGAAACGTGTTCAATACTCCAAGAAATTTAAAGTTCATGATGAAAATAATGAAGCTAAGGTCGGCGATATCGTACGGATTATGGAGACTCGTCCACTATCCAAAGATAAGCGGTGGCGTTTAGTTGAAATCGTAGAGAAATCAGTAGTTCTCTAATCGTAATTTGTTCGAATGCGAAGGGAGGGACACACATGATTCAACAAGAGACTCGTCTCAATGTTGCAGATAACTCTGGTGCACGTGAATTGTTATGCATTAAAGTACTAGGTGGTACTGGCCGCCGTTATGCTAGTATCGGCGATATCATTGTCTGCTCTGTTAAAGAAGCTACACCCGGTGGCGTTGTTAAAAAAGGTGAAGTGGTAAAAGCTGTAGTAGTACGTACGAAGCAGGCTACACGTCGTAATGACGGATCTTATATTCGCTTTGACGAGAATGCAGCGGTGATTGTTCGGGATGATAAATCACCACGTGGAACTCGTATCTTTGGGCCCGTTGCACGGGAACTACGTGATAAGAACTTTATGAAAATCATCTCCCTGGCTCCAGAAGTTCTGTAATAGGGGTCATTGGGACAGGTGAAGCACAGTTAAGGAGGTGCCACAATGTCTGTACCAAAGAAAATGCCTGTAAAATCTGGTGACCAAGTCATCGTTATTACCGGTAAAGATAAAGGCAAAAAAGGTCGCGTACTTCAAGCTCATCCAAAGACAGGTCGTGTCTTGGTTGAAGGCGTAAACCTTGTGAAAAAGCATACGCGTCCTAGCCAAGCTAATCCACAAGGTGGAATCGTGACCCAAGAAGCTCCCATCGATGTATCCAATGTGATGCTGGTGGACCCAAAAACCGGCGGCCCAACTCGGGTTGGCTATCAAGTTCAAAATGATCAAAAAGTACGCGTTGCCAAGAAATCTGGCGCCATCATCGAAAAATAACCTAGAAATACCCAAAGGAAGGAGGTCTTTTCACAGTGGCTACACGAATGAAAGAAAAGTATCTCAATGAGGTTGCACCTCAACTAATGAAAAAATTTAACTATAAAACGGTCATGCAGATTCCTCGTGTTGAAAAAGTGATCATCAACATGGGGGTTGGCGATGCAGTGGGCAATCCAAAATTGCTTGATTCTGCTGTCGAAGACTTAACCTTAATCGCTGGACAAAAACCAGTTATTACTCGTGCTAAAAAATCCATCGCGGGCTTTAAGTTACGTGAAGGTATGCCTATTGGAACAAAAGTTACATTACGTGGTGAACGGATGTATGAGTTTCTTGACAAACTCTTCAATGTAGCTCTTCCTCGTGTACGTGACTTCCGTGGTGTATCTGACAAAGCATTTGATGGTCGTGGAAACTATACACTCGGGGTTAAAGAACAATTGATCTTCCCTGAAATCGATTACGATAAGGTAGATAAGGTTCGAGGAATGGATATCGTAATCGTTACGACCGCAAATACTGACGAAGAAAGCCGCGAGTTGCTATCCTTATTGGGATTACCATTACGTAAGTAACTAGGAACTGTTCGACCCAATAAATCAAAGGAGGGAACAATGTGGCAAAAAAATCGATGATTGTGAAGCAACAACGGAAACCGAAATACGCAGTTCAGGCCTATACACGTTGCAAACGCTGCGGACGTCCCCATTCGGTAATTCGTAAATTCCAATTGTGCCGGATTTGCTTCCGTGAACTGGCATACAAAGGTCAAATACCAGGCGTAAAGAAAGCAAGCTGGTAAGCTGAGGAAAGGAAGGAGGTAATCCAACATGGTGATGACAGATCCAATCGCTGATATGCTCACCCGGATTCGTAATGCAAACGTTGTTCGTCATGAAGTGGTCGAGTTGCCCGCTTCCAACATTAAAAAAGAGATCGCCAACATCTTAAAAGATGAGGGCTTCATCCGGGATGCTGAGTTTATTGAAGATGACAAGCAAGGGATTATTCGTCTCTTCTTAAAATATGGACCGAACAATGAACGGGTAATCACAGGTTTAAAACGGATTAGCAAACCAGGCTTACGAGTCTATGTAAAATCCGAAGAGGTACCAAAGGTACTAGGTGGATTAGGTATCGCAGTTATCTCTACATCAAAAGGCGTAATGACGGACAAAGAAGCCCGTCGCCAACAGGTTGGTGGCGAGGTACTCGCATACATTTGGTAATACAGTCTGCTCATGAATGGAGGTGCAATGAATGTCTCGTATTGGAAAGAAGCCCATTGCGATTCCAGCAGGAGTCGAAGTGAAAGTTGAAGGGCAAATCGTTACCGTAAAGGGTCCAAAGGGTCAGTTAACCCATACAGTACATCCGGATATGCAAGTATCCATTGAAGATAGTCATCTACTCGTAAAACGTCCTAGCGACGACAAACCACATCGCGCCCTTCATGGAACAACACGTAGCGTCATCGATAATATGGTGACGGGTGTTACAGAAGGGTTCCAAAAAGAGTTAGAGCTAGTCGGTGTTGGCTACCGGGCTGCAAAGTCAGGAAATGGTGTGACATTGAACGTTGGATACTCTCACCCTGTGGAAGTTCCAGCTATTGATGGGATCGAATTTGAGGTTCCTTCTCAAACCCAAATCATCATCAAGGGGATCGACAAAGAGGTTGTTGGCGAAGTAGCTGCCAAAATCCGTGCTGTACGTAAACCTGAGCCTTACAAAGGTAAAGGGATTAAATATAAGAACGAACATATTCGCCGTAAAGAAGGAAAAACTGGTAAGTAAACGAATTAGTTGATGGAAGGGAGTGACAATCGCAATGATTACCAAACCGGATAAAAATAAAGTACGGAAAAAACGTCACTTACGCCTGCGCAATAAGATTCAAGGTACAGCAGAATGTCCCCGTTTGAACGTTTATCGTTCCGAAAAGCACATCTATGCACAATTGATTGATGATGTAGCAGGTAATACACTTGTTTCTGCATCTACATTGGATCCAGAGCTCCGTAGTGAATCTTCCAATGGTGGCAATACTGAAGCTGCTGAAAAAGTAGGTCAATTAATTGCTAAACGCGCATTGGAAAAAGGATATACAGAAGTTGTTTTCGATCGTGGCGGTTATCTCTATCATGGTCGTGTAAAACAACTGGCTGAAGCTGCACGGGAAGCCGGGCTACAATTCTAAGAAAAACGAAGGAGGGATACGAAGCATGCGCATGGATACGAGCAAAACGGAATACGAAGAGCGCCTCGTAGCCGTCAATCGTGTTGCTAAAGTTGTAAAAGGTGGACGCCGCCTCAGCTTTGCAGCGATTGTGGTTGTCGGCGACAGAAATGGCCATGTTGGCATAGGTACTGGTAAAGCAAAAGAAGTACCAGAAGCCATTCGTAAAGCAGTTGAAAACGGAAAGAAAAATTTAATTGAAGTGCCACTAGTAGGCAAGTCCATCCCTCATGAAGTGATGGGTATCTTTGGAGCAGGAAAGGTCTTCATGAAACCAGCTGTAGAAGGTACTGGAGTTATCGCCGGTGGCCCAGTTCGTGCCGTATTGGAACTAGCTGGTATTGAGGATATTCTTACAAAATCTCTAGGTTCAAATAATTCCATCAACATGATTCGCGCTACGTTGGAAGGTCTCAGCCAATTAAAACGGGCAGAAGAAGTGGCCAAACTCCGCGGCAAAACGGTGGAAGAACTGTTAGGTTAAGGAGGGAAAGATCTTGGCAAAGAAGTTACAAATCACCCTCACACGTAGTCTGATTGGGCGTACGGAAGAACAAAAGAAAACCGTAGAAGCTCTAGGCTTACGTAAAGTGAACCATTCTGTTGTGAAAGAAGACAATGTGGCCCTTCGCGGTATGCTTAATCGGGTAGGTCATCTTGTTGATGTAGTAGAATTAGACTAACCAACACTTCAATGAGGAGGTGTAACAATGAAATTACACGAACTTCAACCAGCTGAAGGATCACGGAAAGAACGTAATCGTGTTGGACGTGGTACTGGATCTGGAAATGGCAAAACTTCTGGTCGTGGACAAAAGGGTCAAAAATCCCGCTCTGGCGGCGGTGTACGTCCTGGCTTTGAAGGTGGACAAAACCCATTATTTCGACGTTTACCAAAACGAGGCTTTACTAACCTAAATCGTAAGATTTATGCGATTGTAAATGTTTCTGATTTAGAGCGTTTCGAGGACGCTACGATTGTTACTCCTGAGTTGCTGGTAGAATCTGGCGTTGTGCGCAATGCTCGAGATGGTATCAAAATCTTAGGAAATGGTGAACTCAGCAAGAAGTTAACCGTCAAGGCCAACCATTTCTCCAAGTCTGCTCAAGAAAAAATTGAAGCTGCTGGCGGAAATGCTGAGGTGATTTAATGTTTACAGCGCTCTCAAATATCTGGAAAGTGGATGATTTACGGCGAAAGATCCTTTTTACTCTCTTCGCCCTAATCATCTTCCGTCTAGGTAGTTTTGTACCGGTACCCCATATTAATACGGATATCTTGAAGCAATTCAATGATGATCAGGCTAACATGTTTGGCCTGTTCAACCTATTCGCAGGTGGTGCACTAGAAAACTTCTCCATCTTCGCAATGGGTATCATGCCGTACATTACTGCTTCTATCATCATGCAGCTCCTTTCCATGGACGTTGTTCCTAAATTTTCACAATGGGCTCGTGAAGGTGAAGCAGGTCGACGTAAGATTGCACAGGTAACTCGTTATGGTACTGTTATTTTAGGCTTTATCCAAGCCATTGGACTTTCTGTAGGATTCAACAATATGTACCACATCCTTGAGAATCCAAGTGTTCCAGTATATTTACTGGTTGCTACCACATTGACTGCAGGTACAGCATTCCTCATGTGGTTAGGTGAACAAATCACCGAAAAAGGGATTGGTAATGGAATTTCCATCATCATCTTTGCTGGGATTGTTGCTGGTTTTCCAAGTGCCATTGGCCAAATCTATGCATCTAAGATTAAAGATGCAGAGTCACTCTTCTTGGCTTTTGTATTAGTAGCTGTTATGGTTTTAGTAGTACTTTTCATCATCGCTGGCGTTATCTTCGTTCAACAAGGGGTACGCCGTATTCCAATCCAATACGCAAAGCGCGTAGTTGGACGGAAAATGTATGGTGGTCAATCCACTAATCTGCCAATTAAAGTGAATGCAGCTGGGGTTATCCCTGTTATCTTTGCGTTATCCTTGGTTTACTTCCCAGCAACTATTGCGAGCTTCTGGGCAGGCAAGCCAATTGCAGATTGGATTATTAATCACTTTAACCAAACGAGTGGATTCGGGATCTTTTTCTATGTACTATTGATTATTGGATTCACTTACTTCTATACATTTATTCAAATTAATCCAGAGCAACTGGCTGAGAATTTGAAGAAAAATGGCGGCTATATTCCAGGTATTCGTCCAGGGAAGACAACATCTATCTATATCACACGGATTATGAACCGGATCACACTAGCAGGTGCGATCTTCCTTGCTGCAGTATCTGTCCTACCAGTTTTCTTCATCAATATCGCTGACCTCCCTGATTCCGTACGGATTGGTGGTACAGCATTATTGATCGTAACAGGGGTTGCCCTTGATACAATGAAGCAGATCGAAAGCCAGCTTGTAAAACGTCACTACAAAGGCTTTATTAATAAGTAGCAGATGGAGAGCCGGTGGGATCAATCCATCGGTCTACCTTCTCTGTTACGTTCTGAGATAGTTTAGGAGGATGAACATGAACGTCATCTTGATGGGACTTCCAGGTGCCGGTAAAGGGACACAAGCGGAACGAATTGTTGAACAATTCCACATTCCCCATATCTCAACTGGCGATATGTTTCGGCAAGCCATTCGTGAAAGCACTCCGCTAGGTTTAAAAGCCAAATCCTTTATGGACCAAGGCTTACTAGTACCTGATGAAGTTGTTGTAGGTATTGTGCATGAACGTTTAGGCAATGCTGATTGTAGCAATGGCTTCTTGTTGGACGGCTTTCCTCGGACGGTAGCCCAAGCGGAAGCTCTCGATCAAACCATGCAAGAACTTGGACGTTCCCTTGACCATGTAATCTCTATTGACGTAGCCAAGGAGAAACTGATTGCTCGTTTATCTGGTCGTCGAATCTGCAAGCAATGCGGTGCAACCTATCACACTGAATTTAATCCACCAGCTACAGAAGGTGTATGCGATAAGTGTGGTGGCGCATTGTATCAACGGGACGACGACAATGAAGATACAGTAGCAACAAGGTTGGATGTCAATGTGAAGCAGCAAGAACCTCTACTTGCATATTATGGACAACAGGGTTTACTTCGTGAAGTGAATGGTGATCAGGAGATCGAGCAAGTATTTCATGATATTGCGAACTACCTGCAACAATCCAGGTAACAGATGGAAGGTACCCTCAATAGGAAGCGTTGGCAGGGGCCTATGCTTCTTAACGTTCATGGCGACTTTTCTAATTTGAATCTGCACCTCAGTGACAATCAGTGCCTACCATCCCTTGTTCGGGATGTAAGGGGCGTACCACTGACGATTCATGTCAGTTCCGTTTCCGCGATTAAAAGCCTAAATGAAGGTGATGAATGTGGTAGATTCTGATGCGAGACCGCGAATAGGAGAGATCGTTCGCATTTGCCGTGGACGCGATGCCGGCAATTATGCAATCATCGTCGGATTTGAGGATGATCGGTACTTGTTGCTAGCAGATGGGAACAAACGAAAGTTTGACACTCCCAAGAAGAAAAACATCAGTCATGTTGAATTTCAACATGCGATTGCACCCGACGTCGTGAAGGCAATGCATGAAAATAATCGGGTCTCCAACGGCAAGATTCGTTTTGCCATCCAACAGTTTATAACTGAACGAGCTGAAGTGTCGGAGAAAGGAGAGATAAGCCATGGCTAAAGAAGAAGCAATTGAAGTCGAAGGAACAGTGATTGAACCACTTCCTAACGCCATGTTTAAGGTGGAGTTGGAAAACGGGCATGTTGTTCTTGCTCACGTCTCCGGAAAAATACGGATGCATTTCATTCGTATTCTACCTGGCGACAAAGTAACCGTTGAGCTTTCTCCTTATGATTTGACAAGAGGTCGTATTACCTATCGCTATAAATAGTCCAGCAGTTGTGCTGGTTCGTTCACCGGTGAAACTGGTGCTGCGTGTGGTTCGGGACAAGATACCGCATCTGTCAAGGAGGTTAAACAAATGAAGGTAAGACCATCTGTAAAGCCCATTTGTGAAAAATGTAAAATCATTCGTCGCAAAGGGAAAGTGATGATTATCTGTGAAAATCCAAAACACAAACAAAAACAAGGCTAAGGAGGTGCTTCCTACATGGCACGTATTGCTGGTGTAGACTTACCACGTGATAAGCAAGTTGAAGTTGCTCTTACGTACATTTTCGGGATTGGTCGGTCTACGGCTCAACAAATTTTAAAAGCAGCCAATGTGAGCGCAGATACACGAGTTCGCGACCTTACAGAGGATGAAGTGGCTCGTCTGCGTGAATATATTGATAAACACGTCAAAGTTGAAGGTGACCTTCGTCGTGAAGTAGCCCTCAATATTAAACGTTTAGTAGAGATTGGTTCCTATCGTGGACTTCGTCATCGTCGTGGTTTACCAGTTCGTGGTCAACGTAGTAAAACCAATGCACGTACGCGTAAAGGTCCTGCTCGTACAGTAGCAAACAAGAAAAAATAAGGTAAAAGGGGGGTAATGTAACCATGGCTAAAGCGAAAGCTACTAAAACAGTTCGTACAAAACGTCGTGACCGGAAGAACGTAGAATCTGGCGTAGCTCATATCCGTAGCACGTTTAATAACACCATCGTGACGATTACAGACCCACATGGTAATGCCATCTCCTGGGCTAGTGCCGGTGGACTTGGCTTCAGAGGTTCTCGTAAGAGTACACCATTCGCAGCACAAATGGCTGCAGAAACTGCTGCTAAAGCTGCGATGGAGCATGGTATGAAACAGGTGGAAGTAATGGTGAAAGGTCCAGGGTCTGGTCGTGAGGCAGCTATCCGCTCCTTGCAAGCAGCTGGCTTGGAAATTAACGCAATCAAAGACGTTACACCAATTCCCCATAACGGCTGTCGCCCACCAAAACGTCGTCGTGTGTGATGGATGCTAACTGGTTTAGAATTGGTCTAAACTGGAAAGACTAAACAGGTAATATGTAACATCCGTGTGGGATGTAAGTTTACTGTTCGGGTACCACCGTTCCAAAAGCTCCGGTGCACAAGAGGGTCGAACACCGGACTTTTTCGACGTTTGAAGGAGGGTTCATTTCTATGATCGAAATAGAAAAGCCAAAAGTGGAGATCGTCGAATGTTCTGAGGATGGAACATATGGGAAGTTCGTGGTAGAGCCTCTTGAGCGCGGCTATGGTACAACGCTAGGAAATTCCTTGCGCCGTATCCTGCTCTCTTCATTACCAGGAGCTGCTGTTACTTCTGTGCAAATTGAAGGGGTTCTTCACGAATTCTCTACCATTGAAGGTGTAGTAGAAGATACTACCGAAATCATTCTCAATTTAAAACGATTAGCGCTTCGTATCCACTCACAAGAAGAAAAAATTCTCGAAATTGATGGTACAGGTGAAGGAGTCATTACTGCAGCCGACATTCGTGCGGATAGTGATGTGGAAATCCTGAATCCTGATCTAGTTATTTGCCATCTGGCTAATAAAGGGCAGATTCATATGCGAATGACTGCCAATCGTGGACGTGGATATGTCCCTGCAGAGCGTAATAAGCGGGATGACCAACCCATTGGTGTAATTCCTATTGACTCCCTCTATTCACCAGTAGAACGTGCTAACTTTCATATAGAGAACACACGTGTTGGGCAAGTAACCAATTATGATAAGTTGACATTGGAAGTCTGGACTGACGGGACCTTGCGACCCGAGGAAACAGTTAGTCTTGGAGCCAAGATCTTAACAGAACACCTGAATCTATTTGTTTCCTTGACAGATGAAGCACAAGAAGCAGAGATTATGATCGAGAAAGAGAACGATGAGAAAGAGAAAGTTCTTGAAATGACCATTGAAGAACTGGAATTGTCTGTTCGTTCATATAATTGCTTAAAACGTGCTGGTATCAATACTGTTCAAGAACTAACGCAGAAAACAGAAGAAGATATGATGAAGGTTCGTAATTTGGGACGGAAGTCTTTGGAGGAAGTTGTAGAAAAGCTTCGTGAATTAGGCTTAAGTCTCCGAACCGAAGACTAAACAGCATACAACAGAAGGAGGGAACAGAGATGGCATACCAAAAATTAGGGCGCGATTCATCTGCGCGAAAAGCCCTATTTCGCGATCTGGTTACAGACCTAATCATCTATGAGCGCATTGAAACTACTGAAGCCAAGGCTAAAGAAGTGCGCTCCATCGCAGAAAAAATGATTACATTAGCTAAACGGGGCGATTTGCACGCACGTCGCCAAGTGGCTACCTTTGTTCGTAAAGAGGTTGCGGATGAAGCTAATGGCCAAGATGCCATTCAAAAACTGTTTGACGACATCGCTAAGAAGTACGAAGATCGTCAAGGCGGTTATACCCGTATTATTAAAATTGGACCACGCCGTGGAGACGGTGCAGAAATGGTCTACCTCGAATTAGTCTAACAATGTACCTGGTGTGAAGAAAGAAAAGGGTTATATCAGAGTTGGTTCTTCCAATATCTGTTCTGCCCTTTTTTTCTTTATCTCAGTATTTCAGCGGCGATAAGCAATGGACAAGGGTGAGGAATATGGAGCCAATAATCCGCCTAGAGAATGTAAGCTTCAGCTATGAGCAACAAGGTGAGAAGATCGATGCATTGAAACAGATTAATCTAGAGATTCTGCCTGGAGAGTACGTCTCCATCTTAGGACATAATGGTTCAGGTAAATCCACCTTGGCGAAGCTGCTCAACGGCCTACTCCTCCCCTCAGAGGGCAAGGTGTGGGTGAATGGGTACTCTACGCATGATGAAGCGAGCATCTGGACCATTCGTCAGCAAGTAGGGATGGTCTTTCAGAATCCCGATAATCAGATTGTGGCTGCTACGGTAGAGGACGATATCGCTTTTGGTATGGAGAATCTAGGACTCCCCCCTGCACTCATGGAGGAACGGATTGATGAAGCACTACGCACCGTACAACTGGACGCATATCGTCATGCCGAGCCCCACTACTTGTCAGGTGGTCAGAAACAAAGAGTGGCTATTGCAGGCATTTTCGCCATGCGTCCTACCATTATGGTACTGGATGAAGCAACCTCCATGCTCGATCCTCAAGGTAGAAAAGAGGTATTACAGGTAGCTCGTCGCCTCAATGATGAGGAAGGCATGACAGTGATTCAGATTACTCATGATATGCGGGAGGCCTTCCAATCGCAACGACTCATTGTGATGGAGGCTGGACAGATTGTGATGACAGGGAAGCCGGATGAGATCTTTCAACAGGTTGAACGCTTGCAACAATTACATTTAGAGGTCCCCTTCGTATACCAACTGAGCGATGAACTACGGAAAGTGGGAATACCAGTTGGTCATGCTGAAGGGAGCATGGAGAAGTTGGTGGAGGAGCTATGCAAATTACGCTAAATCATGTCTCGTATGTGTATAAACAAGGGACTCCTTTTGAAAAGGTGGCCCTCCATGATGTTTCACTCACCATCCCAGACCACACATTCCTAGGGATTATCGGGCATACGGGCTCAGGTAAATCTACCCTGATTCAATTGCTCAATGGTTTACTCCTACCGACCAAGGGGGATGTCCATGTTGGCGAACATCGAATTACCTCGGATCGCAAGCAGAATCTGCAAGGCTTAAGGCAGCAGGTTGGAATGGTCTTTCAGTATCCAGAGCATCAATTGTTTGCAGATACGGTGCTCAATGACGTCATGTTCGGTCCTCTCAACTTTGGAAGCCCACAAGGAGAGGCCGAAGCCAAGGCTACCCATGCATTGCAGTTGGTGGGTTTGCAAGACCCCCGCCTATATCAACGTTCTCCCTATGAGCTGAGTGGCGGGCAGATGCGGCGTGTGGCTATTTCAGGGATTCTTGCCATGGAGCCAGCGGTACTGATCCTTGATGAGCCTACGGCCGGGTTTGATACCTCTGGGTGGCGGGGGATTTTCTGAATTTACCCTACCCTGCTCTTCAGTATCCAGAGCATCATTTGTTTGCATATACGGTGCTCAATGCCGTCATGTTCGGTCCTCTCACCTTTGGAACCCCACAGGGAGAGGCCGAAGCCAAGGCTCCCCATGCTTTGCAGTTGGTGGGTTTGCAAGCCCCCCGCCTATATCAACGTTCTCCCTATGAGCTGAGTGGCGGGCAGATGCGGCGTGTGGCTATTGCAGGTATTCTTGCCATGGAGCCAGCGGTACTGATCCTTGATGAGCCTACGGCAGGTTTAGATCCTGCTGGTAGTCGGGAGATTCTCGAACTGATCCATACCATGCACCAGCAGCGAAGGATGACTACCATTCTCGTTACCCATAGTATGGAGGATGTAGTCCGCTATGCGAATCAGATTGTTGTAATGTCACAGGGTGGAGTGGTGCTGGAAGGTACACCTACAGATATCTTCACCCATGCTGACGAAGCAGAAGCTTTAGGATTAGAGTTACCAGAAATTTTACAGTTTATCCAGCGTATCAATGCCTGTGGAAAAGTTACACTTCCTACCAACCTCTTTCGGGTAGAGGATCTGGTTGTCCAAATACGGAAGCATTGGGAACATGGGGGATGAACCATGCTCGAACAAATCACCATTGGTCAATATATTAAAGGCGACTCTGCCATCCATCGACTAGACCCAAGGACAAAGCTACTCTTTGTTTTTTTCTATGTGATGGTGATTTTTTTAGTCAATAATTGGAGTACGAACCTCTTTATGATCGCCATATCCTTGCTCATCGCCTGGATGTCTCAAGTACCAGGAGGCTATCTTCTTCGCGGCTTGAAGCCCATTCTTTGGATCGTGCTTTTGACTGCCCTACTGCATATTCTTATGACCCATGAAGGAGAGATCTTATTCGCTTGGGGTTGGCTACAGATTTATGAGAAGGGTGTTATTCAAGCGGTTGCCATCAGTATACGTCTCATCCTATTAATGCTTATCGCTTCCTTACTTACATTGACCACGTCCCCCATGGACTTGACCGATGGGATGGAAAATTTGCTCCGACCATTTGCAAGGTTGGGACTGCCAGCGCATGAGCTAGCTCTCATGATGTCCATTGCTTTACGATTTATCCCCACGCTTTTGGAGGAGACAGAAAAAATCGTAAAGGCACAGACCTCACGAGGGGTCAATTTTCAAAGTGGGTCATTATTAAAGCGGGCAAAAAGCATGGTCCCGATTCTTATACCGCTGTTTCTCAGTGCTTTTCGCCGTGCCGATGAACTTTCCTTAGCCATGGAAGCAAGATGTTATCATGGCGGAGCGGGGAGAACACGACGTAAGCAGATGCATTTCTCCCGACTGGATGGCTTGGCTCTCCTCTTTGCTCTCCTCTTACTGCTAGGATTAATGCTCTTGAGGAGGTGGGGATAATGCGGAGAATTCGTCTCGATCTCAGCTATGAGGGTACCCATTTTCATGGGTTTCAGCAGCAGGAAGGCAATTTACGAACGGTACAAGAAGTACTTCAGGAAAGCTTAACAAGCCTCTTACAGCATCCTGTGACGATTACCGGAGCAGGACGAACCGATGCTGGCGTCCATGCTCTCCAGCAGGTGGTGCATTTTGAGACATCATCAACGATTCCTGCCGATCGTCTACCCTTCGCGCTGCAGAGATTGCTTCCAGATGATCTCATCGTCTGGAGGGGTATGGATGTACCCCCGTCATTTCATGCACGCTTTACACCGCATTGTAAGAGGTATCGCTATACAATTATGCGCGGAAGCTTCCCTCATCTCATCTGGCGTCATTATGCCTTACTTGCGCGCCAACCACTTCAGGTAGAAGCCATGAGGGTGGCTGCCAGCTCGCTAGTAGGTAGCCATGACTTTACGACCTTCTGCTCTGCCCGAGCACAGGTGGAGGATAAAGTACGCACCATCCATTCCATTCAGATTACAGAGGAGGGGCCTTTACTCCATTTCGATATCACTGGCAACGGCTTTCTCTATAATATGGTTCGGATTATCGTGGGTACTCTCCTCGAGGTAGGACAAGGGAAGCGTTCCTCAGAGGAGATGGCAAAAATCCTTGCGGCACAGGATCGTCAGCTTGCTGGTGAAACTGCACCACCCCAAGGATTGGTACTTTACTCCATCACCTATGAAAACGAAAGAAAAACAACGGGACCTCGTGATTTTTCTATTGACTCGCTCCCGTGATTTTAGTATTATGTTAGTTGGCGTATAAAACCCATAGCCCCGGGTTTTTGCATAGAAAGTAATGAAATGAATAACACAAGTGAGACAAACGGATAAGATCAGGAGGGAATTGAATGCGTACCACATATATGGCCAAGCCAAATGAAGTTGAGCGCAAATGGTATGTTGTTGATGCAGCAGACCAAACTCTTGGCCGCTTAGCTTCCGAAGTTGCTTCCATTCTTCGTGGCAAATATAAGCCTACCTATACTCCCCATGTGGATACAGGTGATTTCGTAATCATTATCAATGCGAATCAAATTAAATTAACAGGTAACAAAATGAACCAAAAAGAGTATGTCCGTCACTCTGGTTTCCCAGGCGGATTAAAGGTTCTAACAGCTGCCGAAATGTTAGCCAGAAGACCTGAGCGGATGATTGAATTGGCTGTACGCGGCATGCTACCAAAAGGTACACTCGGACGTCAACAATTAACTAAGTTAAAAGTATATGCAGGTGCAGAACATCCCCATGCAGCACAAAAACCTGAAGTATGGGAACTTCGTGGATAAGATAGGAGGTTGAATCAGTGGCACAAGTACAATATATTGGAACAGGTCGTCGCAAGAGCTCCATTGCTCGTGTACGTCTCGTACCAGGTGATGGCCAGATTCTGATTAATAAACGAAGCATCGATGAATATTTCGGCTTAGAAACATTAAAAACCATCGTTAAACAACCTTTAGTTGCAACAGAAACCATCGGTCGTTACGATGTATATGTTAACGTAAATGGTGGTGGCTATACAGGCCAAGCAGGCGCTATTCGCCACGGGATCGCTCGTGCATTATTACAAGTAGATCCTGAACTACGCGCACCATTAAAACGTGCTGGTTTCCTAACCCGTGACCCACGGATGAAGGAACGTAAAAAATACGGTCTTAAAGCAGCTCGTCGTGCACCACAGTTCTCAAAACGTTAAGAACCTTGTTGTATCAAGGATTACAGCTCGCTTGGGACTCTCTCAATTGTCTCAAGCGAGCTGTTTTTACTAAAAATCACCCTTGTGACGAAAAAATGACGAGAAAAACAATAAAAAAATTTTCTACTCTTTTTGTGAGTCATCTGTTTCATCGTCATTCAAATAATTTGACAGACGTTCACTTAATTGCTCATCTGTTTTTTCAATGACATGTGTGTAGATGTCCATTGTCGTACTTATTCGTGAATGCCCTAGTCGCATTTGGATGTCCTTCATCCTTGCACCGGATGCAAACATATTTCTGTACAGTTCGAGGCTCTCTGCCCACCTGGTTTGCGACCGATGCATAAGACCTGTCTTTTACGTATGTTTCCAATCTAATATAATGAATCTCAGCCATTGCTAACATCTCCTAAATACCCTCCTTGAACGTAATGCCCAAAAGGAGTGTATGCATTTTTATAGATGTTGGCAAGCGGCTTTTTTTGTTGCATGAATTAACTGCCATTTGTTACATTTCAATAATGCCATAAACAATCAGCTTTTACCATGGTCAGTAGCCATTCCAGAAGAATGTCGTGTTCCAAATAAATCTAAATAAAGCGTAAAATAATCCCCATCTAAAAATAGGTGGGGATTATTTTACGCTTACAAAGATATTCGGACGTTCTTTATGGACTGCCTAACAAAAACGGCGAATTTGATAGCTGAAGTGAATGATGCCTTAGAATCAAAGGGGCTTTTAAGAAACCCTCCAGTAATACCGACACCAGATGGAATAGACTATATTGGTAGGCAAAGTTATCTAAACGGATTTTTTGGACAGAAAAGAACCCTTCATGGTTTAGAAATTGGCCATTTGTATGACAATATAAATAACGACGCAACCAGCAAAGCCCTACTTGTTGCCTTTAGTCAAGTAGCACAAGACCCGAGATCAAGAAAATATTTCCTACATGGAAAAAATGTACCAGAAACATATCAATATAGCAACAGAAAAACTGCATGATGATGATTTGCCTGCACCAGATTTACTGGATCATTTGGTAACTGATTCGATGAAATCCCCTTTTTCTGATAGAATGATGCTATTCCATAAAACGGAAACGTTTTCCATGAAAATTAGAACTTACACAAATGGAGCATCTCTTAACGGAAGACGGAGCGAACATTATGATAGATAATAGCTGGATGGAACAGCCCCCACAATCGTAAACGGGAGACACCTTTAAAGATGCAAATGGGAAAATTTTATTCGTTTTGTCCATTTGCATACCTGGTTCTAACCGATATATTGAAGTATTAACACAAGTTTCGCTTGGGTTACCTGCTAATTCGCTCATAGAGACCTGAATTCTGCTCGAGATAGGCTCCAATTCGCTCACAGCCCCCTCTAATCCACTCAAAAAAAAGACAAGAAACCCTACCGCAGTTTCTCGCTCTTTATTTAACTAATCCCCTCATTCCAACTCAACGCACGCCCCTCCACGCAAACAACCAACCCGCAATCCCGACCAACACCACCGCCCACAAAAGCTGAACCCCTAGGCCCAACCACTCATCCAAATAAATTCCCACTGAAGCTACGGTATAAATATTCATCACAGCAAGCGTAGGTAAATACTTTGCTAACTGAAAAACTTGTAACAACATTTGGCTTAGTCCCAAAATAAGCGGGAGCATGATCGCAATCGGTGTGATCAGCGATTTGGTGATAATGGATAATGCTGACGTAATCCAAGCTAATAGAATCCAACTAAGCATGGCAAGAGAGACACTTTCAAGTAACCGTAATCCGAAAGAATTTGTCCATTCCAAGTCATGTTGCAAGAATAAAACAATTAAACCAAGCAGACTCGAAACGATTCCTGTAAGAACAATAATTACAGTAATATTCACGAATTTCGTAAATAATAATTTTACTCTGTATGGTTGGGTAAGAAGGGTTGTTCGTAAGACAGATTGTGAATATTCTTGTCCGAAATAACTTGCGCTGGCAACAATCACTCCTAGTTGGCCTAAATAGAGGGATTGCAAGATCAGAGAAAGCATTCCCTCCTCTCCCCCTGTTATCGGTGTGCTGGATGTCAATAAGAAAAGTACGGGAACGAGATTCGCTCCAATGATCCCTAACATGCACCAGCCAAAGGAAAAGAATTTCGTTTTCTCACTACGGAGGACAGCGTACATTAATATTTCCCCCCTACATCACTACGAACAAAAGTGAAATAAGATGTTCCTAAAGCTACCATCACCCAGATCAGCAGGATCATTCCGCCCTTGAATGGGTCATGTTCAAACGGGTCTGTTGGTGTGGCAAAGAGAAGATTACCCGCTGCCACTGGGAGATACTCCGCCCATTCCCATCTTTGTGCTAAATAGTTTCCGAGATTGTAAACTTGTGGAACCAAAAAAACTAAAGGTACGAGCGCATTTCTAAAGAGCATGCCGATACCAAAAGAAAGGATTGTTAATAAAATCCAATTGAGCGTTGCAAAGAAAATATACTGCCAGGCTATCGTACTGAGATATAATGGATGTAATCCCTCTTCTCCCAAGCCAACATGCGTAATCGAAATCGTAGCCCAAATGGTTATCAATGATAGGAGCGTCGTACATACCAATAGCGCGATTACTTTCGCACCAAAAACCTGGATACGACTACTTTGACAGAGTAATGTCGTACGTAATTCATGATGCTTAAATTCACTCGCCCCGATGATTCCTCCAAAGACAACCATCGGTAATAACCCAAATAATACAGATTCCAATCCAATATAATCGAGAGGTGGTAACGCTTCAGCTAATCCCGGATGCGTTTCTGGAGTCGCGTCTAACCCCATCTGAGCATAACCTTTGGCTACGATATATGCTAGAAAAGGTTGAACAACAACAACTAACGCACAAATGACCCACCACACTCTACTTGAAGTAATCTTAATTAATTCAAATCGCACGGTTCTAGAGAAAGTTTTCATCTATTGTCTCATCTTCTTCTGTAAGCGAAAAGAACACGTCTTCCAATGATTCCAGATTCTTCATCACCTGATGAAGCCCACCCGTTGCGATGATTTTTCCATGATCAATAATCACGACATCATCTGCTACAGCTTCCACTTCCGAAAGAAGATGGGACGACAGCAAAACGGTCTTTCCCAAGTCCGCTTGCTGACGAATAAACTTTCGAAACCAGCGAATTCCTGTTGGATCCAGTCCATTCGTTGGTTCATCGAGGACAAGATATTGTGGGTTACCCAACAGTGCTGCTGTCAGCCCAAGCCGCTGCCCCTCACCCAAGGATAACGTTCCGAGCCTCGCGTTACCTTTATCCGATAACCCGACGATTTTCAATACTTCTGCTACACGACTTTTAGGAATGCCGTTACTTTGTGCGATGATTTTCAGATGGGTTTTTACCTTTCTCGAAAGATTGCCGCCTATCCCGTCAAATGCTGCTCCAACCACTTTCAATGGCGTATCAAATGTTACATAATTTCTTCCGCCAAAAGTTGCCGTGCCTGTTGAACGATCCAGTCCTAACAAAATACGGAGTGTTGAACTTTTTCCTGCACCATTTGGCCCGAGAAAAGCTGTGATTCTCCCTTGTTTCGCTTCAAAGGACACATCTTTTAAAATCTCTTTGTTTCCATGTCGCTTGTTTACATGTGAGATAACAATGTTGTTTGGCTGATTCGTCACTATATAAATCTCCTCCTAAATAAGATTAGATTAGGTAACCAATTATTAAAAACCTTTAGTCATCTATACTTAGATTGCCTTATCCAAAAACTGCTCTTTAGCTAATTCTCGATATAATGGCACTTTATCTAGTAACTCATTATGGTTACCCGAACCAACGATTCGTCCATGTTCCAGAACATAAATGATATCGGAATCAACGATGGTCGAGAGTCGATGTGCTACAATAATGACCGTTTTAGACTCTCTCAATTTATCAACAGCTTTTTTAATCGCTATTTCATTTAAGCTATCTAAATTGGATGTTAGTTCATCAAGAAGGACAATCTTTGCCTTCGATAAAAGAGAACGAGCTAATGCTAAACGTTGGCGTTCCCCACCAGATAATGTCGTACCCGATTCGCCAATTTCCATATCCAGTTTTTCAGGAGAACGATCGATTAAGTAGCTAAGGTTGACCTCTTTTAACACATCGTAACATTCTTGATCAGAGACATTAGCATTTCCTATCATAAGATTCTCTCGTAACGTCCCTGGTATAACAGGGGCATTTTGCTCCACATACGTGATGAGACTGCGAAGCTCTTCACGAGGATAACTTCGATGATCTTTTCCATCTACATAAATTCGTCCACTGTCTGGATCATAAAATCGTTCTATTAATTGTAAAATCGTACTTTTACCTGCACCAGAAGGGCCGACAATAGCTGTTCTCTTCCCATGTTCTGCATGTAAAGAAACTTCCTTCAGTATCATTTCCGCTTCTTTTTGGGCAATATCTGCTCCAAACTTTAACTTGTTATATCCAAAACTAACGTTTTCAAACACTACCATCCCTTTTTGGGCTGAAGAATGAGGTAGAGTGGTTATTCTAGTAGTCGTATCATAATCACTTTCCAAAGCAAGATCTAATACTTCCCTAATCCGTGCAAAAGCTCCAAGCGATTCTCCGATTCCGGAAAAAGTCCCAAAGATTTGTCCAACAGGTCCAATCATTATATAAAGTAGTAAAGCAAAAGCAATTAAATCTTCAATTGTCATATATCCCATCGAAACGCGATAGCCACCAAAACCAAGAACAATGAGACCACATATTTGTAAACTCATATTGGATATTGGCGTCATGAAGGACTGGATTTTTGCCAAACGTATGCCTAACTTTCGTAAGTTCTCTGCCTGCTGTTTCGCCTCTTTCTCCTCGTTAGAAGTAGCATTGGTCGAACGAATCGTTCGGATAGCATGTAAATCGCGCTCAACTAGTTCACTTAATTTTCCAAGTTCTTTTTGTACACGAAAGCTTGCCCTTTGGATAATATTACTCATAAAGAGGATTCCAATAAATGACACAACGACCGTTACTAATGCCGTTAAGAATAAAAGGATATCTTTTAAAGCTAATCCGATTGCTGCACCAACGATAATAAAAGATCCACTAGTTAATGCAATGGTTCCTTGAATAAGAGCCATTCTCATCCTCGAAGAATCACCACTCACTCTACTAAGCAAATCCCCAACACTTCGTTTATCAAATTCAAAGATTGGAAGTTTTAGCAAATGGCTGAATTTTATTCACACCTTCCCATAATGATTGTTGTTGGAAAGGGTAATATGGTAGACTACTGATCAAGTTCAATGCAACTGCTGTTTTTGATAGATTTAAATTACAA
Source organism: Rubeoparvulum massiliense (assembly GCF_001049895.1). Classification (GTDB taxonomy): domain Bacteria; phylum Bacillota; class Bacilli; order Rubeoparvulales; family Rubeoparvulaceae; genus Rubeoparvulum; species Rubeoparvulum massiliense. The sequence continues at coordinate 412,500 of NZ_CVPE01000004.1, read as the reverse complement.
TATCGCGCAATCTCCCTAGCCGAATCACTAATAATAAGCAAACGATCATTTAACATTTTCCATGATAAAGAAACGTCAAACAATGCTCCTCCTACTATACATTCATGATGGTCAGCTAGGACAAATATCCCTTTAATGATAATTTATTGAAGTAATACCGTTAATTGTGATAATTCAAATTCCTTTGTACCGTGTATCTGATCAGCAACCTTTGGATATTCAGATGGCAAACAAAATATAGTAAGGTCACCTTTGGAATACTTCACATACTCATGCTGAGAAATAAGCAACATACGTAGCGAAAATGTTTCTATAGTTACTTGAAATGGAACGTTATAAGCACTTGCTTTTGTTATTCTTTCTTCTAACGGAATAGTAAAAATGGCTCCCTCGCCTCTTTCCTCATTTCCAATATTTTCTAATCAATTTTTAGCCTCCTATAATCAAATCAATTGTTTCCAAATATGTTCTATGATACGTATAATATAAGAAGATGACAGCATATCCATTCTCTATGTGAAGCAATCGTAAGAAGCACATCGAGAATTGGGGGAGAGATTAAGCTTTCAGATGACATATAAGACCTAGTAATAGTGGCCACTGGACAACTTTGAATTGTCCAATGACCACTTTTGACTCTATAAATCCAGCAACTTTCTCAATTGTTGGTTTGGAGTACACAACGTTTTCTATTTCATTCCCCTCCTCTACCTATATATTATTTGAATCAAAATAGAAATTAATATTTCTATTTGCGTTAATAATAACGCGAATTTTTGGAAACATTTCCCTTGTGTAATAATACGTAAGTTAGATGTAACAATTGACATGTAATAATTGTACTAGTCTAATAAGTAGGGTAAAGGAACTTTTATACTAAACATTAATTCCTTGATAGCTATTTTCGAGGAAAAGTGCAGGACATGCTACATAGTAGAAATTACCTTTTGTTTTTAAGAGGTTTTATTTAATTACAATGCTAGTGTGTCTTCATGCAGAAATAATCACCTATTATCAACCCCATGACTGCTATACAAATTTTTTAGTAAAAGACACTCATTTACGATGGTCTAAAGGAGTGAAAAAATGGTAATAAAAGTTGCTATTTGCGATGATGTTCCTATAACCGCAAAAGAAATTGAAAAGTTATTGTTAGAATATGACTCCTCCTTATTTGAAATGGATATATTCTATAATCCTCTTCGATTAATTGAATCCCTAGAGGAAAATACATATGATATGTTTATTTTAGATATGGAGTTTCCCAATCTATCAGGTTTAGAGATTGCCGAGGCCATTAGGGGGAATAACTATACTTCTCCGATTATCTTTATTACAAGTTTCAAAGAATATATGGAAAAAGCTTTTAAAGTGAATACGTTTGATTATATTTTAAAGCCAGTAACAAAAAGTAAATTACATGCTGCCTTGAATCGCGCAATCAAATATTTAGATTTAAATGAATCGAAATTTACGTTTACATTTAACAAAGTTTTTTACAGTCTTCCTTTTAGTGACATTATTTACTTTGAAAAAAATAAACGGAAAGCATTTATTCATACACCTTCTGATACATATGAAACGATTCTTCACACCAAAGCCCTTTTATCCAAAGTGAATGATAACTTTGTACAGGTTCACACCTCGTTTGTTGTTAATGTTAGATATATAAAACAAGTTAGAAATAATACCGTTACGATGAAAGTAAACGATAAACAAACAGTTGACATACCAATAAGCCGGAAATTTAAAGATCATGCGAATAAACAACTTTTGATGAAGTTACGAGACTTCATCTATTGAATGGATATGAGTGGCTGGAGGGAAAGATATGGCTTTCATACTAATGGTTGTAGTTATTTTGATCATTACCCTTCTTCAAAAATTTAAATTAAAGCTACCTATCCATGTTTTTTTCGTCATGGTCATTTTTTCTATACCATTGATTTCGGTATTTCTGTTAAGTACTGCTGTCGTGTCGGAAATTTATGTGGTGAATAACCCCAATTTTATTTTTATATGTATAGCTGCATTTATTATTTATATGAATCTTTGCATCCTATATCTTTATATAACCCTTGGAAATTATTATAAACAACTTGAAAAAACGACAACACAAAAGAAAGTATTGGAAGCCGAATTGAAATACCTCCAACAACTGAAGGATTCACAATCTAAACTCTATTCCATGAAGCACGACCTAAAAAATCAATACGTTGTTCTACTTGGGATGTTAAGTCAACACGATATTACTGGCGCTAAATCATATCTTCAAGGTTCCATCCAGAAAATCGAAGACAGTGATTATTTTTTTACAAATAACTTTGTCTTAAATTATTTTCTGAATGAAAAAGTATCGACTGCTAAAAGCAATGGAGTAACGGTAAGCGTTCAATCTTTCCTCCCAGAAGAGCTTCATTTGGATACGGACATTTTGGTAGTGGTACTAGGAAATTTAATCGATAATTCGTTAGAGGCGGTCTTACGTTTGTCTCATTTTAAAGAAAAAGAGATTTCACTCCTCATCAAACAATTTGATCATAACCTGCTTATTGAAATTTCAAATGTATTTAATAGGGAGGAGCTTCATACGCGAAAGCATCGACAAACCGAGGGAATCGGAATAAAAAATGTGAAACGAATCGTTGAAGAGCATGGTGGAATTTATAATCAATGGTTCGAAGATAATCGGTATGTTGTGAGTATACTTTTGTTGGATGTGTATGGGGAAGAGGAGTAGGAAGGGTTGCCTGAATCCTTTCTTTCAATTTCTCTTCAAATCGCAGCGTCGATTTTTTCCACACAAAGGAATACTTGTTGGGATTGGCTTCGATCTTGGTGCCATCCAGAAAATAATGCTCCATTGTGATGTAGTTGTCCGCGATGAGCTTTCGGATCATCGTTTCAAATAGTTCATCCATGAACGCCTTCATCCGTTGACCACGGAAGTCATTCAGCGTACGAAAATCGGGTTGTTGCATGGCGGCTAGCCACATGGCTGGGATATTTTCTTGCAGCAGCTTTTCGATGCCACGACAGGAATAGACTTTTTGTGAGTAGCCGTAAAGGATCACCTTCAGCATCATTTTGGGGTGGTAGGCGCGATGACCTCCACCTGTATAATGAACAAACAACTGCTCGTCTGGGATGGCTTCAATCATCTCATCAATGACACGAGCCACATGGTGAGCAGGGATCAACGATTCCAGATCCAATATCATGTGCATGGTATACTGTTCCGTAGTAGTCGTTAGATTACGCATAAAAACCGTTCCTTTCTTAAAATGGTGGTCTGGTAACTTTCATTTTATAGGAAGAGACGGTTTTTTTGCGTACATTTTTAACATTCAACAAAAATGGGGCGTCCAGACGTCAGCTTTCACTGACTTTCTGGGCAGCCCCTTTTTTGCATAAAAATAGGTAATTAGAGCCACAATGAGAGAAAGAATTGGGAAAAGCAGGTGAGACTTGTGGCGAAGGTGAAATGGTTATCTCAGTACCGTCAACGGAAGAAGGAGGAGACAAAGCTCCGCATCATCGATGGGATTCGTTGGTATGAAGTGGAGGAGTATCTTCAGCAGATGGTGAAGCCATCCACCCATCACTTACCAATGTGGAAACAGGAGCGGGTGGAACAATGTATACTAGATACCATATGGGAAGCATTCTATTATGGTGTATATAACGAAGAACCGCTACATGAAACCATGAGCGAACTATGTGCGAAGCATGATCTGTTTTACTTGTTTGATGATCTCTATGTTTATTCCCTCACGATTCTCATGGATGATTGTTGGACTCGCTGGTATGATAAAGGGAAAGCATATGGGAGCAGGCAACGCAAATTACGCCTCTTGGAATCGAAGAAAGGAGGTCAACGATGAGGAAAAGAAAACTGTTCTTGTTTGGATTAGCCATTCTCCTCTTCATTGCACTGCCCTGGGGAATCGAGCGGATGGTGAATGCCAACCAGGGTCCTTTATCAGGCTATATCATTGTCCTTGATGCTGGCCATGGTGGAGTCGATGGAGGGGCTGTTAGTAAAGATGGTCTGGTAGAGAAGGAGATCAATTTGGCCATTACACGCTATCTTCAAGATTATCTTCAACAGAGTGGCTCTCTTGTCTATTTAACAAGAGAAGGTGATTACGACTTAGCAGACGAAGCGGAGAAGAGTCTGAACAAGCGGAAGCGTCAGGATCTTTCAAGAAGAGCGCAGATCGTGGAAGATGTCGATGCCGATCTACTAGTTACCATTCATCTCAATGCCATGAAGTCAGGAAAGTGGCGAGGTGCCCAGACTTTTTATTATGATGGTCAGGATGATAGCAAAAAATTGGCAGAGCATATTCAGAGGCAGCTGATTGCTCATTTGCAGAACACAACACGTACCGTGAATAAGAGTGGGGAGATCTATCTTTTACGTACCAGTGAGCGACCTGCTGTCCTTGTGGAAGCGGGCTTTATCTCCAATCCAGAAGAGGCACAGCTATTAAAGGAATCAGGCTATCAAAAGAAGATCGCCTTTGCCATTTATGAAGGAATTATCGCTTATTTAATAGAGCCTCCTGAGGGTGAGCTTGAGGATGCGACTCCAACCAGTGAGCATCAAGGGTCGTAAGCTGAGAAGAAGTGTCCTCTAAGACATGTCATTGTCACATTTATCTACTAAATGTATGGTATAATCTTACCAGGTACATGATATGGAAAAACAAGTGAGGTGTTGACAGTGCTGAATAGAGAAGAAGTACTTGAGGCGATTAAGGATGTTCAGGATCCTGAGATTCGTAAGAGCCTCGTCGAATTAGGAATGATTCGAGATGTTCAAATAGAAGGCACCAATGTGAGCCTAGAAGTGGTATTAACTGTTCCAGGTTGCCCACTAAAAGCGAAGATGCAGGACGATATTGAGGCAGCGTTGAAGCCCCTTGGTGTTACCCATGTTGACATTCGCTTTGGTGCAATGAATGAGGAGGAGCGAGCACGTTTATCTGCCCAGCTTCAAGCAGAGCGGCAGGGTGGTGGGCAGGCTCCTCAGGCTGGTGCCAATACAGCAGAGGGACCCCTATCTCCACTACTAGCTCCAGGCTCTAAGACCAAATTTATTGCCGTGGCTAGTGGTAAGGGTGGGGTTGGTAAATCAACGGTGACTGTCAATTTAGCTACTGCCTTAGCGCGTGCAGGCAAAAAAGTAGGGATCATCGATGCTGATATCTATGGCTTTAGTGTGCCTGATATGATGGGCATCTCTCAACGCCCTGTCGTCATCGATCAAACCATTCTTCCAGTAGAACGTCACGGCGTACAAGTCATGTCCATGGGCTTTTTCATTGCAGACAATTCACCTGTTGTGTGGCGTGGTCCATTGCTAGGTAAGATGATTCGTTCCTTCTTCTCCGATGTTCATTGGGATGATCTGGACTACATGCTACTCGACTTACCTCCTGGTACAGGTGACGTGGCCTTGGATGTACACCAAATTATTCCTCACTCCAGTGAGATCATTGTTACAACACCTCATGCCACAGCAGCTTATGTAGCAGTACGTGCAGGCGTGATGGCACGGAAAACAAAGCATGATATTCTCGGTGTAGTAGAAAACATGTCCTATCTAGAATGCGGTCATTGCGGTGAGAAGCAGTATGTATTTGGCCGTGGCGGTGGCGCAACCCTTGCTCGTGAGCTTGGTGTTGATCTACTTGCATCCATTCCTCTTGGTCTTCCTGATTTCAATGTGGTGGATCCTGAAGATTCTCCATCCATTTATAAAGCTGATTCTCCAACAGGAAAGTTATACCTAGAGTTGGCTGAAAAAGTGATTCATAAGCTTGAAAAGTAAGGAAACGCTCGAAAAATAAGCAATAGGATGTTCAACTGGCATCATAACATTAGGAATAAAGCAGAGAGGGTAAGAATCAACGCATTCGTTGAATCTTACCCTCTCTGCTTAAATTTCATGAGGATTGGCAGTTTAACTGCCACCCCTACCGCCACTTGAACCACCGCCAGAGGATCCGCCACCACCTTGTTGTTCAGGCTTACTCAACTCTTCTTGGGCTTTTTTCATCAGTTCTAGGAGTTCAGCTCGAAAAAGTGGACTTTGGAGGGATTCTTTCAGCACTGTCATCAATTGCTGACGGTAGGCTGGGGTCTTGGTTAGATCAATGAGATGTTTTTCAAATTCCGGGTCCTTCATGGTATCTTGCACCATCATCTGGTATTCCGGATCTTTCATTAAGTCCTTGAGTAAGGTTTTATTCTCTTTTTTAAAGGCTTTACCTAAGGCTTCAGCAAATTTGGGGTCTTTCATTGTCTTACTAAATTGCTCTTGGTTCTTCGGAGAGATTAAGGTTTCTTCAATGGTTTTTTTCATTGTCTCTTCATCGAGCAGAATTTTCTGCTTCATTTCTGGCTCAGTCATGATTTTTTGAATCGCTTTTTTCCCCTCCTCTGTTTGAAGGACATCCACTACCATCTGTTTAATTGCTTTATAATCCATCTGAGTATGTTCAGCGGATGCGCATCCTGAGACGAGGAAGAGAAGGAAGAGGCCAACTGTCGCAATGCATCGTTTCATACCATTCCTCCTTGACATATTACAGCCAAGCTTATTCTGCTTATACTATGCCAAAATATTGTTCGAATTATGCTTATCGCTGGTCATTTTCCCTGATGGTTGATACAATCAAACCAGATAAAGATATGCATGAATAAAGGAGGGTACGTCTTGACATTACGCAAGTGGTTCTCATTCTATCTAAGTACATTATTAGTAGGTGCATTGGCCTCCTTCGTTACAGGAGCTTTGCTATTATGGCGTGATACCAATGTATTTCAGACCGGGGGAGTTGATCTTGCCTATGGATTGTTTACCTTCACCTACATGGGATTAATCTATGCTACACTGAGCCACATGGGCTTTTTCGCATACTTGACCGTTCATTACTTTGCCATCGGACTCTTTCGCAGCATCAAGCTACTAGCCGGGGTTCAGGTGGTCATCATTCTTTTTACCATCTTTGATTTAATCTACTTTCGTATGACCATTTTCTCCTTCTCCTTCGAAGAGACCTTACCATTGGTTATTGCATTGCTCTTTTTCGGCTTGATCATCGCATATCTTAAGACGCGAGAGACCAATATGGCTAATTTTTTCTCCACACTTTTTGTGATGGTTGTCATTACTGCCGTTGAACTGGTACCAGCAATGCAGATTGCACCCACTCAACAGGGGGTGGTTACGCAATCCGTGGTGGCTATGCTGATTCCTTTATTAGCCACCAATGCATGGCAAGTGATGAGGCTGCATCGTATTCTCCCTCGAAAAAGCCATGAAGAACAGCCACCAGTCCAGATGATTAAACAGAGCTAAGCATGATTGTGGTGATTCCTTATTTGCTTTGTGTCGGGGTAGGTGATTCTGTTTTCACCCCTTCGATGAGGGAGGAGACGGTGATGAACTGGTAGCCTTGCTGCCGAAGCTGATCGATGATACTGGACAGTGCTTGAGCCGTTTGTTTCGCAGTATCACTGGCATGGAAGAGAATAATATCACCAGGATGAGTGTTCTGTAGAACATTCTGGGTGATCTGATCAACGCCAGGATTTAGCCAGTCCTGGGAATCGGTACCCCACTGGATCACCGTATACTGTAGATCGCCTGCGATCTTTAATACACGCTTATCAAAGTCGCCATCAGGCAGCCGAAGGACACGGGGCTCCTGCCCGGACACCTCCTTAAGGATGCGATGGGCCTTTCTTAGTTCATTCCGAATTTCATCAGGCTCTAAACGGGAATACTTTACATGACGATAGCCATGGGAACCGATCTCATAGCCAGCATCAACGATTCGCTTCACAATCTCAGGATGGGCATTGGCCCATGGTGCGGAGAGAAAGAAGGTGGCCTGCTTCACTTCCTTCTCCTGTAGAACATCAAGGATATTGGAAGCTCGTTCTTCTCCCCAGCTAATGTCAAAGGTGAGCGCGATGATTTTTTCCTTCGTATCCACCTTATAGATAGCCTGTGGATTCTCTTCATTGGAGAAGACATGGATGGCTTCTCGCTCTAACATGGTTACACCCAGTGCAAAGATGAGGGCGACTAGGATCACCAAGGTTTGTTTAATACGTTTTACATGAATTACCCAAAAGAGATTCAATGGGATTCACCTCCATTAGCGGTTCTTGTCCACTATCAATCTATGGACAACGGAACCAAGATATGACATGTACGTAAAATAATTTGTTTGTCAGAGAAAGGAAGGAGGGGGAAGATGGGGAGATGGCTTCAATCCATACGCCACTATAAGCGTCAATTCTGGCTCGCTGCAGCTCTATTAACTACAGCAGCCTTTATCGGCTATTTTTCCTACGAATGGCTGATTACGACCTATGAAGATCAATTCAAGCAGCTCATTCAACCAGTAGAAGAAGCGGCCAATAAGATTAAGGAAGAGCCTACCTTTATGAAGGCCTTTACCACGATCTTCATGAATAACCTGCTAGCTAGTGCATTTATTATTGGTTCGGGCATCTTGTTCGGTATCATTCCGCTTGTTAGCATGGTTTCCAATGGCTTGATACTAGGGATTGTTTTGAAAACAGGTGCTCTGGCAGGCTATCATCCAGTCGATGTCTTCATTACAAGTATCTTGCCCCATGGGATCTTTGAATTGACTGCGGTCTTCTTGGCTGCTGCTCTAGGTATGCATCTAGGCTGGCTGATTATTCAGACCATCGCCATTCTTTGGCGGAAGCAGGGTCAGCGTGTAAAGCTTGCTTATCTGCAATACTTTGCTGATTTACCCCGTGTTTTTATTGTGATCATCGCCTTACTTTTTGTCGCTGCGATGATCGAGTCCTCTCTATTTATTAATGCGATCTAGCCATAATTAATATCTAGGAGAAGATCACGATACCCTATGGGGTAATTTTGAGGTAAAATAGAGGGTGTATCAGTGAGATATGCCAGTGAGGAGATTATAATGAAAAGGTAAACTAAAGGAGGTACGAAAAAATGGACGCAACGATCACCTGGAAAGGGCAAATGGCTTTTGAAAGCGAAGTGCCCAGTGGACAGAAAGTGATGATGGATAGCAAGCCAGAGTTCGGTGGGCAAAATCTTGGTGCAAGCCCCATGGAGCTAGTGCTCAGTGGTGTTGGAGGCTGTACTGGCATCGATATCGTACAGGTTCTAACGAAGATGCGCTTGAACATCGAACACTTTGATATGGAAGTGAAGGCGGAGCGGGCAGAAGAGCATCCGAAGCGTTTTACTAAAATTCATATTCATTATCGCTTACAGGGTGCGGATCTACCCATCGAGAAGGTACAACGTGCTGTAGACCTCTCCCGCGATAAATACTGCTCAGTGGCCCATTCCTTGAATGCAGAACTGACCACCTCCTTCGAAGTAAATGGTGTAGTCGTAGGAGAACGTAACCTGTAGCATATTGCTGCAGGTTTTTTTCTCCAGCCCACCTACATAATCATGGAAGGAACTGCCTAAACTAGAAGAGGAGAGTTCCTGTAGGGAAAGGGTGGGGTTCAATGCAAGGCTTTCTATTCACAAAGCAGGAATGCTGTGAGCTAAGCTTCTTAATCCGCGCAGAGTTAGATGAATTACTCTTTGATTTACAGGATCCATATCTCAGCATGGAGCAGGTGAATCAGGTGGAGAATCGCTATCGTCGCTTGTTTCAGATCCTGACACGTTTTGCCGATCAAGAAGAGATCATACCATATTTACGTAACTTCAAAACTAAAAAAATGGATTGACAACTTTCAGCCCTCTATGTACAATAATACATGTCGTTGTTTTTAGAAATATCGAACATGCTCCCATAGCTCAGTAGGTAGAGCGCTTCCATGGTAAGGAAGAGGTCACCAGTTCGAGTCTGGTTGGGAGCTCCATGATGGGGCTATAGCTCAGCTGGGAGAGCGCCTGCCTTGCAAGCAGGAGGTCAGCGGTTCGATCCCGCTTAGCTCCACCATCTTTACACAAATATTTCGTTCAATAATGCGTTCTGGTCAGCCGATCAGGACGTTTTCTCATTTTACACAGTATCTTTTTATATCGGTATTTTTCTTTGTCAGAAAACGAAGAAACAGGACTTTTCTTCATCCTCAGCGAATAGTTCTGCATAAGGATAACGCTGAGGAGGAAGCGGGAGGAATTGCAGCAGCTAGTGGATCTCTGCCTACGGTATAGAGTGACACTTGTCTCCGATGAAGTCCATGCTGATCTTGTGTATGCACCTCATCAACATACGGTTACTGCTACAATAGGATCAGAAATTGCGCAACAAAGCATCACCTTCTTTGCACCGAGCAAAACCTTTAATATAGAGGGCTTACAAACAGCCTATGCTGTCATTCCTAATCCAGAGCTACGGGAGAAGTTTATCGCTGCTCGGCGTGGGATGCAGGGGGGTAATCTTTTTGGATATGTAGCCACGGAAGCTGCGTATTGAGAGGGTGAAGCATATCTAACCTCATTACTCCAATATTTACAAGGAAATCGAGATTTCCTATATAAAGAGCTCATGCAACGTTTTCCTCAGATGAAGCCCATATTACCGGAAGCTACATATTTAATGTGGGTAGATTTTTCACAGCTGGGTATGAATAGTGAGGAGCTACGACACTGGTTGGTGCATTGCGCAGGTCTAGGTTTTAATGATGGTCCTTCCTTTGGTACAGGGGGGACAGGATTTCAACGGGTTAATTTTGGTACGCCCCGTTCTTTTATTATGGAGGCCATAGAGCGTCTTGATACAGCCATTACAGAACTCAAGATCTAAGAGTTGTTAGTATAGAGGCAAGTATAGGATTGTCATATGGCGGCAGTTTCTTTTTTGAAACAAAATCATCAATCATTCGTATAGGAAGATGAATGAAACCTGAAATGGTGGGTCATCAATGGAATATCTGGAGAAACAACTCATACAGTCGGCGAAAGATGGGGATCAAGTAGCATTTAAAGAATTAGTTGAGATCTATAAGGATAAGGTCTTTCAACTAGCCTACCGAATGCTTAATAATCGTCATGACGCAGAGGATATCGGGCAAGAGACCTTCTTGCGGGTCTATGCTAACCTCTCGCGCTACGATGGAGAGCATAAGGTTTCAACTTGGATCTATCGGATCGCTACCAACTTATGTATCGATCGTCTTCGTAAAAAGAAGCCTAGTGTTCACTTGGACGCTTCACAGGGAGAAGAGGGATTGGATTGGTACTCTCGCCTCGTCTCCAATGAGCGTACACCTGAACAGCAAACGCTAACGACGGAATTACAAGGGATGGTCCAAGAGGCGATCTCGCAGCTGCCCGATAAGTATCGGATGGTGATTATTCTGCGTTATATTGATGATCTCTCTTTGCAGGAGATCAGTGATGTGCTAAACTTACCAGTCTCCACAATCAAAACACGAATTCACCGTGGGCGCGAAGCTTTACGGAAGAAGTTAAGGGTGGTTCTGTAGGGTGTCTAAAAAAGAAAGGAAGGGTGAAGATGTTAACCTGTGAACAAGTCCATAGAATGATGCACCAATATCTTGATGGAGACTTGCCTGAAGCAGAACAGGTCTTGTTACGTCGGCACCTGCAAACTTGTACAACATGTGAGGCTCACCTACGGCAGTTGGAGAAAACCATCGCCCTTGTACGAAGTATACCTCAGCCCCGAGTTAGTGAAGACTTCACGGAGCGGCTGATGCAGCAGTTACCTCAACCAAAACGAAAGAGAAATTGGCAAAGCCGTTTTAAACAGCATCCCATCCTTGCGGCAGCAGCGATTTTCTTTCTCCTAATGGCAGGAAGTACATTTGGCACCTGGTATGAACGGGATCCACAATTCCAGGTAACTACGGACAATATGGCCAACCTAGAGCTTTTAGAGGTGGACAAAGAGAACCATATTATCCGGATACCCGCTGGTACAAAACTAAATGGCAATATCCTAGTACAGAATGGAACAGTAGAAGTTGAGGGAGAAGTTGCAGGGGATGTGGTTGTCATCGATGGGAAGATGGTGCTTGCCTCTACAGCCTCCATTACAGGGAATGCAGAGCAGATTGATCAGATTTTTGAATGGGTTTGGTATCATATGAAGAATACTTGGAAAAAGGTGTTCTAATTGTGATTAAGCAGTTTGGATGAAGGGGTCCTTAAGCGGACTCCTTTTTTGATTGTCGGTATTCAGAGTTGGTAGGATTGTGTCAATCAGGTAAGAGAATTTATTCCCATCCTAGTTAATGGTTATGCTACAATGAGTGTAATCTCTAGAATGAGAAAGAATAAGAAAGTAGAAGCAGAGTTGGAGGCAACAAGGGTATGGATGGAGTCAAAGAGTTCTTCACGGTCTCATTACAATATCTTGATGACATGGTTGATATCCTAATCATCACCTTCATCATTTATAAATTCTTGATGCTGATCCGGGGTACCCGAGCTGTTCAGTTGCTCAAAGGGATTCTGGTCATCTTTGGTGTCTGGTTACTCAGTCTATACTTCAATCTCCGTACACTACAATGGCTCATGTCTGAGGTATTTACATTAGGTGTGCTAGGGATTATTATTCTCTTTCAACCAGAGCTACGGAAAGGCCTTGAACAGTTAGGCCGTGGTCGCTTCTTCCCACGGGCTGGTCAAATGGAAGAGGATCAGCTGGAGAAAGTGGTGAACCATATTACCGATGCGGTGACCTATATGGCGAAACGGCGGATTGGTTCATTGATTATTCTCGAACAGGAAACAGGAATCACAGAACAGGTGGAGACGGGTATTCCTGTAGATGGGAATATCACCTCCCAACTTTTAATTAATATCTTTATTCCCAATACTCCACTTCACGATGGTGCTGTGATTATTCGTCAGGATCGAATCGTTGCAGCGGCTTGCTATTTACCGCTTTCCGAGAATCCTACCATCAGTAAGGAATTGGGAACACGTCACCGTGCAGCATTAGGGATTACAGAAATATCCGATGCTGTGGCCGTAGTTGTCTCAGAAGAGACGGGTCAGATCTCCATCTGCCGCAATGGTCATATTACTCGGGACTATGATAAAGAGAGCTTACGAGAGGCATTAAAAGCCGAATTAACACCGGAGAACCCAGTCCCCCATGTCTTTCAGCGTAAGGGGGGAGAGGAACAATGAATCAATCATGGTGGAAACGTAATTGGTTGGACAACTGGGGGTATAAAGCGGTATCCTTATTGTTGGCAATCATGCTCTGGATGATTGTGAACTTAAATGCAACGGAACCGACTCCACCTCAGGATAATTACACGTTAACGGATCGGGATGTAACGGTCCAATTAACAGCCAAATATGATGAGGATAAGTATACCATTATGGATCTACCGCAAATGGTCAGCCTGCATATTGAAGGTACGAGGAATGCTGTATCACAAGCGGTGAATACATTGGATCAGAAGGAGATTTATGTCGATTTAACGCAGCTAGAGGCGGGATCATTCATGGTCCCTGTACAAGTGGAAGGCTTCGCTGAGGGGCTAAAGGTTCGCGCCAATCCACAGAAGGTTAAGGTCGTTCTGGAGAAGAAAGTGACGAAGCAGATGAACGTGGTGGTAGATTATATCGGCAATGTTCCAGAAGGCTATAAGCTGGGCGAACCGATTATCCAACCGACCAAGGTGAATATTACCGCTGCTGCAGAGCAATTGGATCGTGTTGCCGTTGTTCAAGCTGTCATCAATGTGAAAGGGAAGACCGAACAATTAGAGGCAACCGTGCCACTACGAGCTGTGGATGCTTATGGCAATGTGGTGGATGTCCAGATCACACCACAAGTAGTTGATGTAACCTTACCGATCACCAGTCCCTATAAAGAATTACCCATTAAGCTAACATGGAGTAATCAACCGAAAGCGGGTTTTGCGGTGAAGGATATCACATGTGATCCGCAAACCGTCACGGTCTATGGACCAACAGAGGAATTGGATCAACTGGAGTATTATGAAGTGCCTGCCATTGACTTGGCCAACATCAGTGCAGATCGGCAAATCCAATTACCGCTTTCTTTAGTCAATGGAGTAAGTAAGGTGGAACCAGCTCAGCTAAACATCTATGTAGATGTAGAACCTGAAGTAACGCTTTACATGGATGATGTATCCACTCGGGTGAATGGCCTGCGTGATGGTTATAAGGTGGAATGGTTGACCCCAGCCAATGGAACCATTTCACTCACATTATACGGTACTAATGAGAATCTAGTCAGTTTACGAGAAGATGATGTCCAATCCTATATCGATGTGAGTAACCTACCCGAAGGAGTTCATAAGCTTCCAGTTCATGTGAATTTACCACCGTTTGTTACCGCACAGCCATCACTTCACGAACTTTCAGTGAAGATTGTGAAATTGGAACAGGAGGAGAACAATGGGTAAATATTTTGGTACGGATGGAGTACGAGGTATTGCCAATCGCCAATTGACTGCGGAGATGGCATATCGCTTAGGCCGCTTCGGTGGCTACATCTTAACGAAAGGGAAAGAGAATCCTCGGATCCTCGTGGGAAGAGACACACGTATTTCTGGCCCCATGTTGGAGCATGCGTTACTAGCAGGGCTCATGTCAGTAGGCATTGAAGTGATGCGCCTCGGTGTGATCTCCACACCAGGGGTTGCTTATCTTACACGGGCATTAGATGCATGTGGAGGCATCATGATCTCTGCCTCCCATAATCCCTACTCTGACAATGGCATTAAGTTTTTCGGCCCCGATGGCTATAAGCTAAGCGATGCAGAAGAAGCGAGCATTGAAGCACTCCTAGATGCTGAAGAGGATCAAGTGATTCGCCCTACCGGGGACAAGATCGGAACTGTCATCGATTATCTTGAAGGGGTTCAGAAGTATCTTCAATATTTAAAGACAACGGTTGACCATTCCTTTGAAGGACTGAAGATTGTGGTAGACTGTGCCAATGGCTCTGCATCTTCCATGGCGCTTCATCTCCTTGCTGATTTAGGTGCTGATGTGGTCACCATTGGCTGTAGTCCTAATGGCACCAATATCAATGATGGAGTAGGATCCACACATCCTGAACGTCTTCAGGAGGAAGTGATGAAGCAGAATGCGAATCTAGGTCTCGCCTTTGATGGCGATGCCGATCGCCTCATTGCCGTGGATCATGAAGGAAAGATCGTGGATGGCGACCACATCATGGCGATCTGTGCCATTGCCTTAAAGGAACGGGAGCAATTGAAGAAGAATACATTGGCTGCTACCGTGATGAGTAATCTGGGGTTA
Organism: Rubeoparvulum massiliense; assembly: GCF_001049895.1. GTDB lineage: Bacteria > Bacillota > Bacilli > Rubeoparvulales > Rubeoparvulaceae > Rubeoparvulum > Rubeoparvulum massiliense. The sequence continues at coordinate 397,223 of NZ_CVPE01000004.1, read as the reverse complement.
TTTGAAGCAATGAAGGCTCATGGAATTGAGACTGTACAGACGAAGGTAGGAGATCGCTACGTCATGGAAGCTTTACGTGCTGGCGGCTTCAACCTGGGTGGTGAGCAATCTGGACATATCATTTTCCTCGATTATGCCACCACTGGTGATGGATTACTTACAGCGATTCAGCTGGTGAATATTATACAGGAGAAGAAGAGCTCCTTAAGTAAACTGGCTGAGGTGATGACTCAATATCCACAGATCTTGGTCAATGTGAAGGTAAAGGAGAAGCAGGGCTGGGAAGAGAATGCTACGATTCAAAGTGAAATTGAAGCGGTGAAGGCGGAGCTAGGTAATACAGGACGTTTGTTGGTTCGTCCTTCTGGTACAGAGGCGCTGATCCGTGTTATGGCAGAAGGCCCTGATGAAGAACAACTGAAGCAGGTTGTGAATCGAGTGGCAGATGCTATTCGTCGAGAATTAGCCTAGTAGATGTGTGAGATTAGTGGAGAGAATTCGAATAAATAAGAGACAAAACGCGTAGAAGGAGAACAATACTCTATCCTGCGCGTTTTTCCAATTCCGACCTAATCATGGAAATATGGTGAAATGGTGGTTGCCATGGATAACCTTCTTAAGGCATAATGGTAGTATCCTTAATATTACATGTGACAAATAGAGTGGAATGTGCGAAAATAGTCCAATGGATCACACCATCCACCTATCCAGCGTAACATGATTAAGGAAATATGGAGAGAGGGGCTGGGTTCTTCGTTCATCATCTGTTTGATGAGAACATGACGAAAACGAATTGCGATTTATCGTGAGCTTTCGTGAGCTTTATTGATCGGTTGTAAGCGCCAGGACTACTTACAGGTCGGCAGGTAAGTAGTTGACGAGGGGAAGGTTCATCGAAATTTTCGGCGGATACCTTCAGGTTGTCCATCGCAACCATGGAGTCTTACTGAAAAGGCTGAGGTGACTCGGCTCACAAAGAGTAAGGTACGATGGTCCTCACAGGAAACGATCAAGAAAAGCATCGGTTTTTTCCAGAGGGATATTCAAGGGGAACGAGATCACATCAAATTATGAAATATGGACAATGACCGATGCGGGGGCAGTACCCCGTCTATTTTCGTCTGCTCCCGCATGTGGAGAGGAGAACAGATTATACATGTGTGGAATTGTCGGCTATATTGGTCCACGTCAAGCCCAGGAAGTCTTACTTCGTGGCTTAGAGCGTTTGGAATATCGCGGTTATGATTCAGCAGGTATTGCTGTGATACAAGGCAAATCAATTGAAGTCGTGAAAGGGATCGGCCGCGTGGCTGCATTACGCCAGCGCTTAGCTGATCATCCGCTTACAGAGGGAACTGTGGGAATTGGACACACCCGTTGGGCTACCCATGGCGCACCTAGTGAACGGAACTCACATCCCCATTATAGTGCGAGCCGTCGCTTTGTCCTTGTGCATAATGGGATTATCGAGAACTATGTTGAGTTGAAGGAAGAGCTGATCGAGAAGGGCTATACCTTTGCTTCTGACACGGACTCAGAAGTGGTAGCTCATCTCCTCGATGAGCTCTATGATGGCGATGTAGTTCGTACAGTCCAAAAGGTGATTCAACGTCTAGAGGGTGCCTATGCCTTAGGAATTCTCTCCGTTCATGAACCAGATAGATTGATCGCGGTTCGTCATGCCAGTCCCTTGGTGATTGGTGCTGGGAAGGGTGAGAATTATATCGCTTCAGATATCTCTGCCCTCTTAGAATATACGCGAGACATGATCATCTTAGAGAATGGCGAAATGGCTGTTCTCACCGCAGATGGTGTAGAGGTGATGACCACCGCAGGTAAACCAGTGGCACGGACACCCATGCATATCGATTGGGATATGAAGCAAGCGGAGAAGGAAGGATTTGACCACTTCCTTATTAAAGAGATCCATGAACAGCCTAAGGCGTTCCATGACACCATGAGCGGTCGTGTTGATCTGGCTACGAAGCGGATTAAGCTAGAGAATGAGTTGAAGATGACCTCAGCAGACTGGGAGAAGATCGATCGGATCTATGTGGTAGCATGCGGTACCTCCTATCATGCAGGTCTCGTAGGGAAGCGGGTATTCGAACAGCTCTTAAGGATCCCAGTAGAAGTAGAGGTCGCCTCTGAATTCCGCTATCGTGATGTACTAGTAACCGATCATACTCTTGTCATCGTGATTAGCCAATCGGGTGAGACTGCTGATACTCTAGCAGCCATGCAGATGATCAAGGCAAAGGGTGCGAAGGTACTGGCCATCACCAATGTGGTGGCAAGCTCAGTAGCCCGTGAAGCCGATGAGGTCCTCTATACATGGGCAGGTCCAGAGATCTCGGTAGCATCGACGAAGGCATACACCTCACAATTATTGGTTCTCTATATGCTAGGACTCTATGTAGCGCAGATCCGTGGTACGCTTACAGCTGAGACTGTAGCAGACTATGTAACCCATCTTGAACAGCTCCCTGCTCAGGTGGAGAAGCTGCTTGAAGCTGGACCTCAGATGAAGAAATGGGCGCAATTAGTGAAGGAGAAGGAGCATCTCTTCTTCCTTGGCCGTGGTATTGACTATGCCGTTGCCCTAGAAGGCTCCCTCAAGCTGAAGGAGATCTCCTATATTCATTCTGAAGCCTATCCTGCTGGCGAGTTAAAGCACGGTACCTTGGCTCTCATTGAGGAAGGAACTCCCGTAGTTACCCTAGCAGTGAATGAGGAACTCTATGATAAGACATTTAGCAATATGATCGAAGTGAAGGCACGTGGTGCAGAAGTATATGGCATCACATGGGAAGGTAATCGTAGCATGGTGCATGAAGCCAGCGAAGTGGTCTTCATTCCAAAAACCTTGCCACTCTTCACACCAGCCCTCACCGTCATTCCATTACAGCTCTTCGCCTACTATGCATCCGTTGCCCGTGGCAATGACGTAGATAAGCCAAGAAACTTAGCAAAGAGCGTAACGGTAGAGTAAGGGGGATTGTTGGGTGGGGCTTTTTGCCCCAACTCTAACAAACATTTTCCACAAGTAATAAACCCTTTCCAGAGCTAAAAAAGTGTTTCCAAGACCGAGATAGAGACGGACATTTCCCGTTTCAGCTCGGTCTTTTTTTATGCAGGGGGAGGAGGAATAGAAGGGTCGCTTCGCTTAAGGGATCAGGGGAAACAGGCTCGCTTCGCATCAGGAATCAGGAATGCATCGCTCATGAGATCAGGATTGCCGCTCCCCTTCATCAGGGGACCCCGCTCCTTTATGGGTAGGGTGTAGTTCCCAAGTTTCGCTTACCTTAGTCTTTCAACAGTTGGGGTCGCTTCGCTTACGGGGTTAGGGGAGAGGGTTGAGGCTTCGCTTCGCACCAGGAATCAGGAATGTATCGCATGTGAAATCAGGATTAGAGGGAAACAGGGGCGCTGCGCTTAAGGTGAAAGGGAGAAGGGGAAAAAGGCAGGAGAAAGCAAGGAGAAAGCAAGAGGCGAGCAAGGGAAAACATCGGGGAAAAAGGGGGGAGAAGGCAAGAGGTAAAAAGAGACGTTGCGCTTCGCTTAAGGAGATAGGGTCGCTTCGCTGGAGGGGAACAGGGAAAAGGGGAAAAAGCCAGGAGAAAGCAAGATACCAGCAAGGAACAAGCATGGGAGAAAACGAGAGAATGCAGAAGTATAAAAATACATTTAAATTGCATAAAACGTGTATACTACTTACAAATTGTGGAGAATCGTGGAAAGACTTTATTATTATTTCCCAAGCCAGAAATTCCCTTTCGATGGAAAGAAGGGGTGGATTCATGGAAAAGGTTTATTACATTGCAGAAAATGGAAAAATGGTGGGAAGGTAGGTGGGAGTAGGGGTGAGGGGGGATTGGGGAATGGAAAGAGTTTATTCGATGGGAGTACTAATCTTCAGTTTGATAATAAAATTATTTCTTCAAGAGTTTTTTTCCAATTCGGGTTGTTTATTCTTAGATGTTTACCGTTAAATTGATTTGCAATTGAAATCCACTCATTTCCAATACAATCGATATTTAACCAAACATTAGCCTCACTATCTTTTATAATGATTGTATACATATCCTTGTCGTTAAATCTTACTGCCGTTGATAAATTCCTGGTAAAATCAGATTGTAAAATCAATGTTTTTAACATCTCAATTTGATTAGCATTAAGTAGATATTCCTGCTCGTTTGTGACGCCCAGATAACTCTTTCTAATGACTACATTGCTTGTTGTTGTGATATTTGACACGCCAATAATCTCATCACCTGAAACAATAAAATATGAGTAAATCATTAAGCAAAATAATATAACCGTTGCAATTCCTACAATTAACTTAAATGATTTTTTCATCATCGTCCTCCTGCACACAATATTAATAATCTTTGTTTTGCATTTTCTTACGAATATGTAATGGTTTATATCAAATAATATCATATAATTATACACAAATTGGTTTTCTTCCCCGTCCGATTCTTTGATTCTCTTGAGTTGAATCTGAGACTTTCGAAGATATTCCTGGGTTTTTAAGAGTTAAATCAGTTCACCCATTGTCACGAAGGAGATCTGAATCGCTTCCAAGCCAAGACCCATGGCAATGTGTGTCTTTCCGACACCAGAAGGATAAAGCAGGATTATATGATACTGTTGCTCTAATCAGTGGAGTTCTTATAATTGGTTGAACTGGCGCGTACTTAGCGATCTTCGTTTGACATATTTCACGATATTTTCTACCTTGCCTTTACTTTCTGGGTCCTCCTTTCGACACAGGTAGATATGAAAGTCTCGCCCCTGTTTATCGATTTGAAAATCCCCGGCTAAAATGACATCTCCTGTATTTTCACTCACTGTAATGAGATGATCCTGGTCGTAGACCATCTCTTTTGGTATTCCACCAAAGTATTGGAATGCATTCTCATGATAACGAATCGTGCTGCCCCAACTCTAACAAACATTTTCCACAAACAATAAACCCTTTCCAGAGCTAAAAAAGTGTTTCCAAGACCGAGAATGAGACGGACATTTCCCGTTTCAGCTCGGTGTTTTTTTGTGCAGGGGGAAGAGGGATAGAAGTGTCGCTGCGCTCAAGGGAAGAGGGTCGCTTCGCTTGAGGGGAACAGGGAAAAGGGGAAAAAGCCAGGAGAAAGCAAGAGGCAAGCAAGGGAAAACATCGGGGAAAAAGGGGGGAGAAGGCAAGAGGTAAAAAGGGACGCTGCGCTTCGCTTAAGGAGATAGGGTCGCTTCGCTTGAGGGGAAAGGGGGAAGAAAGCAAGATACAAGCAAGGGACAAGCATGGGAGAAAACGAGAGAAGGTAGAAGTATAAAAATACAGTAAATTAGCATAAATCTTGTATACTACTTACAAACTATGGAGAATCGTGGAAAGACTTTATTATTATTTCCCAAGCCAGAAATTCCCTTTTGGTGAAAAGAAGGGGGGTGGATTCATGAAATTACATAGAATAAAATGGGAAAAGTGGCGGGAAGGTAGGTGGGAGTAAGGGTGAGGGGGGATTGGGGGATGGAAAGAGTTTATTCGATGGGAGCACTGTTTGTTTGAAATAAAGTTTAACCGTTTATAAAAAGATTGCATCATTTGACACTTATGGATACTATTTTCTAAAAGGGTGTTTTTATCTCTAAAAGAAGAACATCTAAAGTTGAGAAATGGGTTAAAAATGTAGATTTAAAATAAATTGAAGTCGTTTATAAAAAAGTCGTACCGTTTTGAAAAAAAGTGCATTTAAATTTAATGTCTAAAATGATTAAAGCCTTGATTTAGTAAGGTTTCAAAAGAGTCTTGATTAAACTTTTTTATAAAAAGTGTATATTTAACGTAAGAAAACGACTTGTTTTAATCAATCTTTTTTCAAAAAATGGGCATTTAGATGAAAAGGTACAAAGAGCAATGGGAGAGGACTGATTATTTTGAAAAACGTAAGGATGTTAAAAGTATGGATGTGTGTTGGGCTGTTAAGTTTAAGTCTTATAAGTTTAAGCTTCTTTGGAGACGGATCTAAGCAGACCAAAGCAAAAGAAAAAGTAGAGCAAACAAAAAGTACAAATCATGAGACCAGCCGAAAGTTCATGCAGCTTGAGAAAGAGTTTGATGTTCGGCTCGGCGTCTATGCTATCGACACTAGCACAAATCGCACGGTGGCTTATCGACCTGATGAACGGTTCGCTTACACATCCACTTTTAAGGTTCTGGCCGCAGGGGCAGTGCTGCAACAAAACTCGATTGACAAACTTGACGAGGTAATCACCTACACTAAAGATGACCTAGTTACGTATTCTCCAATCACAGAGCAACACGTGGATACCGGAATGACCCTTAGAGAAATCTGCGATGCTGCTATCCGTTACAGCGATAATACCGCAGGGAACCTTTTATTGCAGAAACTGGGCGGTCCTAATGGATTCGAAAAAGCACTGCGGCAGATCGATGATAATGTCACCGAGGCAGATCGCTTCGAGATTGATTTGAACAGTGCCATCCCAGGAGACATCCGTGATACAAGTACAGCAAGAGCGCTTGCCACCAACCTGAAGGCTTTCACGGTCGATGACGTTCTCCCGAATGATAAGCGTACAATCCTTACAGATTGGATGCGGGAGAACACCACTGGAGACGAACTGATCCGTGCGGCCGTACCTAAAGGTTGGGAGGTAGGCGATAAAACAGGAGCAGGAGACTACGGAACACGAAACGATATTGCCATCGTTTGGCCACCGAATAGAGATCCCATCATCATCGCGATTCTATCCACTCGTGATACTAAGAATGCCACTTATAATAATGAACTTATAGCAAAGGCTGCCAAGGTCGCACTCAATGCTTTCAAGTGATTTTCCAAAACGTTCTTCAAGAAAAAGGTGCTATTCTTTAAGGCCAAGATACAAAATGATCAAACTTTTTTATAAAAGCGAAATTTAGATCTGCTGAAAAGAATCCATTTTGATCAATCTTTTATTAAAATGGATTCTTTTTATTTATCGCAAAATGCAGGTTTGCTAGCTGTTTTTGCTCAAACTTAATTTTAAAGCTACACTTGTTCCCCCAACTCCAACAAACATTTTCCGTAAACAATAAACCCTTTCCAGAGCTAAAAAAGTGTTCATCTCTACTTGGCGAAAACGGTTGATTATAGTCTGGCAGTTAAAGAAATCAAATAAAAAGCACTGTAAACAGTGATATGTAAACTATTCACAGTGCTTTTTTACAATGAAGCTAATATTTCAAAGAGACCTTTACGATCTCATCGTTAAATTTTACTTCAATGTGCTGTTGGGAATCGTTTAATATTTCAAAGTTAATGTGATGAACAAGTACGTTCTTTTTAATTAGTTCCTCAAAGCGTTTAATTTTTTCCTTGCAATCCTCAGTTGCTGAAATATGAAGTGAGATATATTTTTCCACAGGTAAATCTAATTTTTTGCGAGTATCTTGGATTGCTCTAATTAATTCTCTAACCTGGCCTTCCTCCACTAATTGAGGTGTAAGGTTTAAATCTAATATCACCTTTAGTTGCTGGTCACCAGCCATCTCAAACCCAGATTTGACCGGATATTCCACAATGATATGTTCCTTCTGTAATGTTACCGTGTCTCCCTTGATATCGATTTCCAGTTGACCATTATCCAAGAATAACTTCTTTTCGATTTCGGGGATGTAATCGATATATTCTTTAACTGAATTGACCATTTTGCCGAATGCAGCACCTGCAGTTTTAAAGTTCAATTTAAAAATGATTGACAGGTAGGGTGATAATTCTTCTGTAAAAACAACATCTTTAACATTTAGCTCGTCTTGAATGATACCAGTATAAGCGTTTAAAGGGTGTTCTCCTTCACTACGCCATACAATTATTTGCTGCAGAGGCTGCTTCACCTTCAAATTTTTTGTATTACGAATACTACGACCAAGTTCCACAATTTTAAGGATCTTTTTCATGTCTGTCTCTAAATCCAGATCAATCATGGCGTCATTGGCTTTTGGATAGTCTTGTAGATGAACACTATCTTGATGTAACTTCAAATGGATATCCTCGGCAATATAGGGTACAAAGGGTGCTAACAAGCGACAGATTGTGGTCAGTGTTTCAAATAGCGTTGAATACGCTGCTCGTTTATCTTCTGAAAGTCCAGAAGCCCAAAAACGATTTCTTGATCGTCGTACGTACCAATTACTCAGTTCATCAACTAATGATGCAATTTCCCGTGTTGCGTGAGTAAATTGATAGCTATCCATATAGCTATTCACAAGTTTGATTGTGCTATGTAGCCGTGAAAGCATCCACTTATCTAAGATTTTTTTCTTACCTTTTTGCTGACTGTCATAAACAAAGCCATCTATTGTTGCGTACATAACATAAAATTTATAGGTATTATCTAACGTGTCAATCAATTTTGATTTTGCATCTTGCACAATCTTTTTTGAAAAACGTTTCGGATTCCACGGTGAACTATCGACTAAAAAGGCCCAACGGAGTGCATCTGCTCCGAATTCCTTGATTAGTTCCATAGGATCGAGAGCATTTCCTTTACTCTTTGACATTTTTTGACCATGTTCATCAAGGACATGTCCCAATGACAGGACGTTTTTATAGGGAGCTTTTCCTGTGAATAGGATAGAAACAGCGAGTAGACTGTAGAAAAATCCTCTCGTCTGGTCAATTCCTTCGATGACGACATCTGCTGGAAATTGCAATTCAAATTTTTCTTCATTTTCGAAGGGATAATGATGCTGTGCGAATGGCATGGATCCGCTATCAAACCAAACATCAATCACTTCTGGCGTTCGATGCATGACCCCTTTACATTTCGGACAGGTACACAGTACCTTATCGATATATGGTTTATGCAACTCGATATCGCTTGGTATTGAAGTGGTTGCTAATCTTTGTAATTCCTTGATACTGCTAGGTGCTTCTTCATGATGACAATGAGAACATACCCATACATTGAGAGGTGTTCCCCAGTATCGGCTTCTACTGATATTCCAATCAAGCAGATTTTCGAGAAAATGACCAAACCGTCCATCTTTAATATGCTCTGGATACCAATTCACAGTGGCATTGTTCTCAAGCATCGTATCCTTTAAAGACGACATCTTGATAAACCAGCTATCCGCTGCGTAGTACAGTAAGGGAGAGTCACATCTCCAGCAATGTGGGTAGCTATGCTCATATTTTTCCTTGTGAAAAAGTTTGCCTTGTTCAGAAAGCAATTTAATAATGTCCACGTCACACTCTTTCACAAATCTCCCGGCTAGTTCTGTAACGTCGGCAGTGTATCGACCTTGTTGATCGACAACATTGATAAAGGATAAACCATTCTGTCGAACTGTATAATAGTCATCTTCACCGTAAGCTGGGGCCATATGGACAATACCTGTTCCGCTATCGTCAGTGACATAGTCTGCTAATACGATATGATGTCCTTTCTCCACAGGAACATAATTGAACGGTGGGGCATAATGTATTCCTGCAAATTCATGGCCATGATGTTCGCTTAAAACCATGATATGATCACCAAGAACTTTTTCAACTAACGATTTCGCAACAATATAAACCTCATTATCTTTTTGTACACGAACATACGTCAAATTTGGATTCACAGCGAGTGCAACGTTGGCAGGCAAAGTCCAAGGTGTTGTTGTCCAGCCTAAGAAATATTCTTTGTCTGCATCAAGACGTTTAAATTTGACGGTAGCCGATAAATCTTTTACATCTTTGTAGCCTTGTGCTACTTCATGGGAACTCAAAGTGGTTTGGCAACGAGGGCAATAGGGAGATACGCGGTGACCCTTATACAATAAGCCATCTTGATGAACCTTACTTAAAATATGCCAAACACTCTCGACATAATCATTACTGAGCGTCAAATAAGGATTATCCATATCTACCCAATAACCTAATTCTTCGGTAAATGATCGCCATTTCTTCTCGTAGGTAAACACACTCTCCTTACATTTGTTAATAAAAGGCTCTACACCATAGTGTTCAATTGCTTGCTTCCCTGAAATACCAAGTTCTTTTTCAACACCCAACTCGACAGGGAGCCCATGAGTATCCCAGCCGGCCTTTCTCTCTACGTGAAAGCCCTCCATGGTCTTGTAGCGTGCTACAACATCCTTAATCGTTCGTCCAAAGGCATGGCCTACATGGGGAAGACCATTTGCAGTGGGTGGTCCTTCATAAAAGACAAAAGGTATCTTGCCTGATCGTAATTGAACAGATTTTTTGAATGTGTGATCTTTTGTCCAATAGGTACGGATACGATTCTCACGCTGTACAACAGTTTCCAGACTCTCATTCGCCTTCATTGATATCGCTCCTGTCCAAAATGAATAATGTATAAAAACATACAAAAAACCCCGTCCCAAGTAAGGGACGGGGTTAACCGCGATACCACCCTAATTCTATTGATCTGATCAATAGCACTTAGCAACGTACAATCATACGTGTTCCTTATAACGGTGGACTCCCGGCTAGACTTACTTGAAGGTTCAGTCTAGCTTCTCAGAGAGGATTTTCACGTAACACTTGAACACTGACTTACACCAAAATGTCAGCTCTCTGGAGATCAAGATGAAACGTTACTTTTTCTCTTCAACGAATTTGTATGCTTTTATTGAGAATGATAATAACAAACACTTCATTAATTGTCAAATATTACTTAAAATGAGGCAACAAAAATCGTTTTTCCTAGAAATGTTGGTGTTTTTTGCAGTGGTCATCTGTGATCATATCGCACTCTTGAGCGTATTTGTCACAGATCGTTGCACAGAGTTTGCAAAGGTCTTTCGCATACAGAGCATCCATTGCCATTAAATATTTTTGACTGTAGATGGTTTTAAATACTCACCTTATGGGCGCATAAATCATAAAATGGATAAATACGCTAAAGGGAGGATTATAATGGCATTGTGGTGTATTGGTTATCCACAATTTAAATCTGGGGATAAGATTGTATCACTGGTTTTTCATCCACCAGAGATAAAAAGTGGGACAGAGGCTACTATCATTTCACCTCAAGTAGGTATGCTATATGCTGTGCAGTTGCCCGATGGAGAACTGCATAGATGGTTTGCTTGGTTTGAGTTGCAAGCTGTAAATCCAAGACCTTATGATTATCCCCACCTTCAAATAGGAGATTATGCACGAGTATTGACAGAGGAAGGGCACTCTTCAAAGATTAAAAAAGGAATGATTGTGAAGGTTGTTAAGGTTATTGCACAAACACCTTTTTATGATTTGTGGCTTGAAAACGGAGAATATCACCGTTGGCTTGCTGAATTTGAGATAACATATCCAGTTTAATGTGTGTCAATTACTTAAACAAAATTATGTTCCAATATCCCGTAGTAGATGCAGGATAAGTCCTGATTTGTTACGGGGTTTGTTTTTTTGGAGGATCATATGGAGTCGGAATAGTTATGAGATATTGATATTCAAATAGAGCAGGGCATTAAAAGAAGGATATAAAAAATGTAACATTATTCCTTTTCTTTTTGTGCTGTGATATCTTGAATGAGATAATAGTAAGCCATTGGATCCTTGTAAAAACTCAGGAACAGGTGGAGATTATCAACCTACTTAGTCGGTGTGTGCAACTGCCCGGATTTCAATCAGTTGGTGTGGGAACGCCAAACCTGAAACGCCGATGAGGGTGCCAGCTGGCCGATGGTCGCCAACATACTCTTTGAATAGAACGACGCACTGCTCGAAATGATCTTGCGGGTTTGTCAGAAAAATCTCCATTTCAGCGATGTTCGACCTCGTTACACCAAATCCCTCCAGTACATAATCCAGGTTCTTCAGCGTCTGCCGAGCCTGTGTCTCAAAATCGCCCTCGCCCACGAAATTGCCATGCAGATCGTGGGAGAACTGACCAGAAATGTAGATGGTGTTATTAACGCAGTAACCTTGAGTCAGGCCGTAAGCTTCTTCCCATGGAACACCGTGATTATAGGTTTTCGTATTCATCATTGATTTCTCTCCTTTACTTCGAATTATGTTCAGTATAAACTGAGCACAAATATAAAAGTAGTACGCACTTTTTTGATAGGTACTACCCGAAAGGATAGTGGGAATATGGGTATGGCTGAATATCAAGGAAAAGTTAAAAATATACAAGACACACCATTTGGTTACACAATTTCGGTGATCGGTGGCAAATGGAAGATGGTTATTCTCTATCTTTTAGCAGAAAATGAACAGGTACGCTTTAATGAACTGAAAAGACAAATCGGAGCGATTACTTATAAAACATTGAGTTCACAACTAAAGGAATTGGAGGCGGATGGTCTGGTGAGACGAGAAGAGTATCCTCAAATTCCCCCTAAAGTGGAGTACAGTCTCACCAATAAAGCGGAAACACTATTACCCATTCTGGAAGCATTATGTGAATGGGGAGTAAAAAACCGAAATGATTAGATTCTTTCTGTTGCCCCCACTCCAACAAACACTTTCTATGAATAATAAACCATTCTAAGAGAAAAAAGATTTGAATACCGAGCTCGAGACGGAAATTTCCCGTTTCATCTCGGTTTTTTTATGCACATTCTCTTGACAGTCTGGAATAGAATGGTATAGTTATATAGACAGACAGTCGGTCTATAAGGAGGGGTAAAAGTGAGAAAAGAAGCGGAGGAGCGCAAGAGCGAAATACTTGATGCCGCAGATGAGCTTTTCGCCCAGAGAGGCTTTGATGGTACAAGTACAAACGATATTCTCGAAAAGGTGGGCATTGCGCGGGGAACATTATATTATCACTTCAAGTCCAAGGAGGATATTATGGATGCGCTGATTGAGCGGTATAGTCTCCATCTTATTAGCTCAGCGCAGAAAATGGGTGCAGACAGGAGTGTCCCTTTATACGAGCGCATTCTTCACGTTGTAATGGCGCTGAACATTCGTGGCGACAGCAGCAAGGAAATTATGGAGCATATTCACAAGCCGCAGAACGCGCTTATGCATCAGAAAATCCAAAGGGTCATCATCAACGGCGTCCCCCCGATACTAACGGAATTAATCTGCGAGGGCATAGAGCAAGGACTGTTCAACACACCATTTCCCTATGAATGTATGGAGATGGTGATCGCCTATGCGAATACCGTTTTTGATGATGATATGGTTGAATTGACAAACGAGGAGCGAGCTTCACGGATACAGGCGTTTATTTTCAACGTGGAAAGACTGCTGGGTGCTGAAAGCGGAAGTCTAATGTCCGTCGTTATGCAGATGTTTGACAGTGGAAACGGAGATCGAAGCGATGCAAGCAGCACTGAATAATGCAGGAAAGTCATTCAGTAAATTTCTTCTTTTATGGTCGGGACAGCTTATTTCAGCCATCGGAAGCGGACTTACAGCCTTTGGGCTCGGGGTTTATGCTTATGAGCAGACGGGGAAGGCATCGACAGTAGCGCTGGTAATCTTACTGGCATTTTTGCCATCGCTTCTTTTAAACGCCGTGGCAGGAGTGCTTGCAGACCGTTATGACCGTAGACTTCTCATGGTGCTAGGTGACAGTCTTTCCGCATTGGGACTTGTATTTATCTTAATTTGTATGCTAAATGGCGAAGCACAGCTATGGCAGATTTACGTGGGGGTTACCATAAGCTCGGTGTTTTCATCCCTACTCGATCCGGCATACAAGGCGACAGTTACCGATCTACTTACCGAGGAGCAGTATACCAAGGCAAGTGGTCTTGTTCAGGTAGCAGGCTCGGCGAAATATTTAGTTTCGCCCGTCATTGCAGGATATCTGCTCACGATCTCAGATATTAAGCTATTGCTTATCATTGATATTTGCACATTTTTTGTAACCGTTATATCCACTCTTGCTGTACGTAGAGGCCTTCCTTCAAAGAAATACGAACAAGTAAAATCGTTTATTGGAGAATTTAAAGACGGCTGGGGTGCCGTTTCTGAAAACAGGGGCGTACTTGTGGTCGTGATCATCACATCGGTAATAACATTTTTCCTTGGCTTTATACAAACCCTTTCCACGCCTATGATACTTGCTTTTTCCGATAGCTCCGTATTAGGGATGGTTGAAACACTCGCCGCGTCTGGAATGCTTGTGACCAGTGTGATCCTAGGAATTCTTCCCATCAAAAGAGGCTATGTGAAAATACTGGCAGTTTCACTATTTTGTGCTGGAATATTTATGGCGTTTTTCGGACTGCGTGAAAATATTCTATTGATCAGCATCTCAGGGTTTCTGTTTTTTGCAATGCTTCCGTTCGCCAACACAAGTCTGGATTTTCTTATCCGCACCAACATTGGAAATTCCGTTCAGGGCAGAGCGTGGGGCCTGATCAGTGTAATTTCTCAGCTTGGATTTGTTGTGGCTTATCCTCTTGCAGGTGTGCTTACGGATTATGTGTTTACTCCTTTGCTATTAGATGACGGAGCGCTTGCTCACAGTGTGGGAAGGATTATTGGTACGGGAAGTGGCAGAGGAACAGGATTACTCATTATGTTGGCGGGAATTTCGTTATGTGTGACTTCAATTATGCTGTACAACCTAAAATCGGTAAAAACGCTTGAAAAAAGAGGTGACGTATGTACTACAGAATAATCCGTAATGATATTTTGAAAAGCAAACTAATTACACTCACAACGATGATATTTATCGCTGCCGCGGCTATGCTAATTTCGCTCTCAGCCATACTCGCTGTCAATCTTTCAGGTGCCATCGATACACTCATGAAACAAGCAAAAACTCCGCACTTTATGCAGATGCATTCTGGTGAAATTAATATGGCGCGGCTTACATCCTTTGCAGAGCAACATCGCAATGTGGATGATGTTCAGGTCGTTGAATTTCTGAATGTTGACGGTACGCAGATTCTTATTGACGGACAATCACTTGCAGGCAATGTTCAGGACAATGGGTTCAGCACACAGAACAAAAAATTTGATTATCTCCTTGATCTAGACGGAAACATTATCCATGTATCCGATGGGGAGATTTATGTTCCAGTCAGTTATATGAAGGATGACACTGCAACAATTGGTGGCAAGGTTGTGATCAACGGAAAGACATTTACTGTTGCAGGATTTCTCCGAGATTCACAGATGAATTCGCTACTTGCCTCGTCGAAAAGGTTCCTTGTGAGTAAAAATGATTATGCGGCTATCAAGGATTTTGGAAGCACGGAGTATCTCATTGAGTTCCGATTAAAGGACTTGTCAAAAATGGGCGCGTTCGAAGCTGCGTATGCCTCCGCAGGGCTGGAAGCGAATGGACCGACAGTGACATATCCGCTTTTCAAAATGATGAATGCACTTTCAGATGGGTTGATGATTGCGGTGATCCTTCTTGTAAGCGTACTTGTTGTTGCTATCGCATGGATGTGTATACGGTTTACGCTCCTTGCGAAAATCGAAGAAGATTATCGTGAAATTGGCGTCATGAGGGCAATCGGGCTACGGGTTTCCGACATCAAGAGGATTTATCTTACTAAATACGCAGCAATTGCGGGGGTAGGCAGTATTCTGGGCTTCGCACTCTCTCTGCTATTCAAAGATATGCTTCTTGAAAATATACGGCTGTATATGGGAGAAAGTGAAAACTCCTCTTTTGCATTGCTGTTCGGAATCATCGGGATATTGCTCGTTTTCCTTACCATGATTGCTTATGTAAGTGGCGTGCTGAGACGCTTTCGGAAAATATCCGCAACAGAAGCGATACGTTTTGGCACTTCACAGGAAAAATCAACAGGTGCAAAGCGTCTTCATCTGAGCGGAAACAGGCTGCTTAACACGAATGTTTTTCTCGGTTTCAAAGATGTTCTTGTAAGAAAGCGTCTTTATGCCACCATGCTTGCGGTCCTGGTGATTTCGGCATTTATCATGGTGGTCCCGCAAAACCTCTACAACACCATTTCCGCAAAAAGCTTCATTCAATATATGGGGATTGGAAATTACCATATGCGCATTGATCTTCAGCAGACTGAGAATATTTCTGCAAAATCGGCTGCAATCGTAAAGACACTGAAGAATGACAGTGCGATTACGAAGTATGCTGTCCTCACAACAAAAACCTTCAAAACAAAACTGGAAGATGGATCGGAAGAAAATATCAAAATTGAACTGGGCGACCACTCCATATTCCCCATCGAATATTCCAAGGGTAGAGCACCTACCGCTGAAGATGAGATTGCCATTTCGGCAATCAATGCCGATGAGATGAACAAAAAGGTCGGTGATGTCATTACGTTGGTGATTGGGGGGAAGGAGAAAGATTTCACAGTAAGTGGCATCTATTCTGACATTACCAACGGCGGTAAAACCGCTAAGGCTGTTTTTATCGACAATGCAGCGGGCATCATGTGGAGCATTATATGTGCTGAATTGTCGGATCCAGCCCTTGTGGGCAGTAAGGTTTCGGAATATGCAGGTCAATTCAATTTTGCCAAGGTTTCCAATATTGATGAATATGTTACACAGACATTTGGCTCCACCATCAGCGCCGTGGGGAAGTCCGCATTGGTGGCGATGGTCGTGGCGCTAATGATTACGGTACTGGTTACTCTGTTGTTTATGAAAATGCTCGTTACAAAAGACCGATATTCCATTGCTGTATTGAAAGCATTGGGTTTCACCAATTCAGATATTATATCGCAGTATGTTGCACGGTCGGTTGTTGTCCTGATCGTAGGAATTGTTCTTGGGACGTTTCTCGCAAACACTGTGGGAGAGGTACTTGCCAGTGCGGTTATTTCATCGTTCGGAGCATCGTCGTTTAAGTTTGTTGTTAATCCACTCACTGCGTATCTCTTATCTCCATTGATGATGATCTGCGCAGTACTCATGGCCACAAGGATTGGCACATCCAGTGCGGGGCAAATACAACTATCTACAAATATAAAGGAGTAGAGGATGAAGAAGATGATTATCGGTGAGAAGATCGTAAAATCCTTCGGAGTAGGCTATGAAAAACAGACTGTTCTCGATGATGTATCCGTTGAAATCAACGAGGGAGAGTTCGTTTCCATTATGGGACCTTCAGGCTCAGGAAAATCAACATTGCTGTATGCACTGAGTGGGATGGATGAGATTGATGGTGGGCAGGTTTCATTTGAAAGCAGGGATTTAGCAGCACTGAGTGAACAGGAGCTTGCCGATCTACGCAGAACAAAGATGGGCTTTGTTTTTCAGCAGCCCACTTTGCTTAAAAACCTAAACCTTCTTGATAACATCATCCTGCCTTCAATGCGGGATCATAGAAAACATGTTGCGAAGATTACTGAAAAAGCAAGAGTACTAATGAAAAAGGTTGGGATTAGCGAACTGGAAAAGCGTGATATTACTCAGGTTTCAGGAGGGCAGCTACAGCGTGCAGGAATATGCCGTGCACTGATTAGCAACCCGAAAATTATCTTTGGTGACGAACCAACTGGCGCGCTCAATTCCAAATCTGCAGAGGAAATTATGGATATCTTCTCTGAAATTAACGCAGAAGGTACAGCGGTTATGCTAGTAACTCACGATCCAAAGATTGCTGCTCGAACGGAGCGTATTCTGTTTATGCGTGACGGAAAGATCGTGAGTGAAATGCGGTTTAGGCGATTCACTGGCACAGATTTTGAGGATAGGATGAGAAAAGTGACGGCAAAAATGCGGGAAATAGGGATTTAATATGGCTTCCCAGCGAAAGAGAAATAGGTTAGGACAAAATTGAACCTCCCTTGGTTAAAGTCATGAGAGGTTCAAGCAACTAGATACTGTAGATTTAATTATTTCTTATACTATTAATAAACATATTGGTATAGGAGGAAAACTTATCACATACCTCGATATGGTATTGAAATTGTTGAGAGGTGGAAAATCATGATAAAATTCATTGTGCGATTATCAGATAAACAAAAAGAATTAATGAATGAGGAGTTGATGCGACAACATGCTTCATACTTAAGAGAACTAAAGAAAAAGGGGGTTCTACCATTTTGTGGTCCATGTATGGATGGTACAGCATTAATGATTATCGATGCACCATCTTATCAGTTAGCCAAACAATATGTAGAAAACGATCCTTTTTCTAAGGTTAATTACTACAGGACTCGGGATATTGTAGAGATTGAAGAAGCTACTATAGAAAATAATTTTTTGATGGATGAGGACATTATTGTCAAGCTGATCATGCAAGTAAGAAGCGCTAATTAGCAATATACATTTTAGCCTCGCTTTATGTTTGGCATTAAATCAGGATATGAAAGAGTGATAATCTATCAACTTAAATAACCTCCACCAATCCTTCAAGGAAAGATTAGTGGGGGTCTGCTTATTTTAGTGCTCTTAAATTATTTCTGGAACTTGATAAACTCAGGATTAAATAGTGCGAGTCCATTACTTGGTGCATTACGATCATAGATAATTTCAAACTTCTTAGCATTACTCAGGGGAATTTTGACAGTATGGTAAGGTTCATCTTTTTTAATGAGAATTTCCTTGTATAATTTACCATCTACTAAAAATTTTACATGGAGCTTATCATATCTATAGTCTGGAGACCTATCTGCATTTTTTTCGCCATATCCTACAGTAGCTGCAAACTGATCATATTTTTCATCTAATGTAAACTCTACCTTTGTGGTTATGTTTTTATAACTGAAGTGGTTGCTTGAAAAATACATATATCGATCAAATTCCTGGTTGTTAAGATCAAAAAGTGTTCCACGGACTGTTTCTTCATACCAAATTAAAGGTTGCAGCCAACCTTTTTTTTCTTCTGCACCCTCCAAGTATGAGTTTTTAATTCCATCACCTGGATAAACCACCTTCTCAATTTTTCGAGACTTTTCATCGATTAAGATGGAATTGGTAGCTCCGTCCCACTCAACAAGATAGCCTAAGTTCTCACTAACAAAACGCAATGGCACGAATGTACTCCCTTGGTATACGAAAGGTTGAAGTTTCTCACCCTTTGGCATCTTGGAAACACCATTGATCTTAATATCCTTGATTGAATAGATGACCTCAATCATTTTACCATTGGCGGCGAATACAGCAAAGGAACTGGTTAATATAATGCCCACGATGATCCCCATGAAAAAGCGTTTCATACAACAAACCTCCTCCTATTATGTAAAAATATACTAAAATAGTAACATAATGATGATATTCAAGCAATATTGTTTATATCATTCGCGAAGATAAATTGTAATATTTATGGAATAGCTGAGAACACTCTCTTTATATGACACCTCTGCTCTTGTCGTCGTTCCAGATAATACAGCCCAAGCAAAAATTAACGGAATTCAACGATATGGTGGAGAAATCGTACAGCTTGGTACATCCTATGATGAAGCAGAAGAGTATGCGTATCAATTGGTGAAAGAAACGGGGCGAACCTTTATTCTCGCCTTTGATGATGTGATCACAATGGCCGGTCAAGGTACGATTGGCGTACAGAGTGAAGCCTCTCCTGCATGGTATGAGTCCTTTATGAAATTATCTTTGGTGACGAACCAACTGACGCGCTCAATTCCAAATCTGCAGAGGAAATTATGGATATCTTCTCTGAAATTAACGCAGAAGGTACAGCGGTTATACTAGTAACTCAAGATCCAAAGATTGCAGCTCAAACGGAGCGTATTCTGTTTATGCGTGAAGGAAAAATCAAAATCGTTTAGAAGCATTATGATGGCAATAATAGATCGTATGTAATATAATACCTATTATGGTGTAAACATGAATTGATAGGGGAATCTATGCTTCTCCAATTGTTCGATGTTAGGGTGTGAAATCCAAGTTGAAATTTAGATTACTGATTCTATACATAGCAGGAATCGGGTTTTCTAATATCGGGAAGTGGATCTACTTAGTTGCGATTAATCTAAAAATATTGGCTTTGACGGATTCCCCTTATGCTTTAGCAATTTTCTATATATTAGCACCCATTGCGAGAATCATAACCAATTTATGGAGCGGCAGTATTATTGACACATTCAATAAAAAATTGATCATGGTCAGTGTGGATATCTTCAGATTTATCATTGTTTTTCTGGTTTTTTTGACTCAGGATATTTTTATAATCTACATATTAACTTTTCTAATGGGGGTCATCGCTTCTTTCTTTGGCCCTGCTTCTAATGTGTTTATCGTGAATAATATCGAACAGAATGATAGAAAGAGATTTAATGCAATCATGAGTACTGTTAATTCTGGTGCGATGTTAACAGGACCAGCCCTAGCAGGGATCGTAATTAGTCTATGTAATATTGACCTAGCCATTCTTACCACCAGTACTTTATTTTTGGTTTGTGCGATTTGTATTAGTTTCATTCCTAACACTGAAGCGAAGCATGAAATCGATGTTAAAAGAGAAAGCCATTTTCTTATTCGGGATATGCAGCATGTAGGACATTTTTTAAATGCGAATAGGCAGATCTTTATGATACTTGGCTTGTTTTATAGTACTCTCATGATTGGTTTTGCATTAGATTCGCAAGAAGCAACATATATCACGTATGTACTTGATTCTACAAGTAAGGAATATGGATTCTTAGTCGCCATTAGTGGAGTTGGATCGGTGCTAGGTGCCATTTTCTCTTCTTATACCTCTCATAAAATTGGATTAAAACATTATATCGGCTTAGGTAGTCTAATCGGCTCACTAGGCTATACCTTCTTTTACCTATCCCCTAATTATGTAATGGCTGCTATAAGTTTTTTTATTCTAGGTTTCTTCCTAACCTATGCAAATATTGGTTTCACTACCTTCTTTCAAAACAATATTCCGAAAGCGATTATGGGAAGGGTAGGAACCATTACAGAACTCTTTCAAGGTGTACTGCAGACCATTCTTACATTAATCCTAGGTTATTTTGCAGAAGCAATATCTTTACAATTGTTCACCGTTCTATTTGCACTGATCTCTGTTTTTATATCACTTGGATTGTATCTCTATCTTCTTAAACTGAATCAACAGGAAGAACTGATTCTAGATTGAGGTTGTTTAACCTTGCCACCGGATAGAAGAATATACAGTTTGCATAGATGAAAATAGGATAAGCCTAGAACAAAAATCGTATCTGTCTAGGGAATTGTACTCCTCAACCTTCAGAAGTAATGAAGGCAACACCGTATTCATTGATCAGAATCAAGTCTTGTTCGCACAAAGCATTACTCAAGGGAAGCTGCGTTATGAAGAGTTGGAAATACTGATGGGCGTTGAATGAAAACGGTATTCAGGCTTTATCCATCGTCCAAGACCATTCACATCAGTGCAAGCAAGTGCTAGCCAATTTGATGAGCAAATTTGACTAGGTAAGCAATTAGTACAGAAAAAACTTCTGTACTTTTTGTTTATCTTACTTTATATTTAAGATAACTTAATAATTAAGAGAGGTAAATATATCATGAATAATGATCTAATTCAACAAATTAATAGCCTGCAAAATCATTTAAACATCCAATTAGCAAGTCGATTTGAGCATAAAATTGATAATCAATTGACAGCGAAACAAGTTTTATTATTAGAGCTAATCCGAACAGGCGTCACTTCAACGAAGGATTTAGCGGCTCAATTGAATATTACAACCAGCGCAGTGAGTCAAATTCTCAATAAGTTAGAAGCAAAAGAGTATATAACTCGCAGTATTAATAAAGAGAATCGTCGTGAAATCATATTAAATTTGGGTGTAAAGGGCAATCGGTATTTTGAAGAGGTGCAAATGCTAGAAGATGAAATCAATCATAGCGTATATGGTCAGTTACCCGTGGAAGACTTGGAGCATTTAGTTCGTATCCTAACAAGATTAAATGTTATCGTGAAAGGGGAATAGCTCATGGCTGTGATTGAAAGAGGAAAGTACATCTGGTTATTACTGCTGGGCTTTGTTTTAAGTAGTAACTATATACTCTACCACACAGACATGGGTAATCATATTCTCCCAACAGATGCAAATGCCGTAATACTCGGATCATTATTAGACCTCGTAATTTTAGTACCGTTATTCTTGATGCTGTACCGCAAGCAGTTCACTATAAAAACAGCAATTATTCTCTCAGCAGCAGGATGTATATTGGCTCGGTTTCTCATTCCAAATCATCTCTTAGAACCGTTTGCTGCGATTACTTGGGCTGGAATTGCTGTAGAGGCTGCATTCATTATCTTTGAATTGATCTTAATTGTCACCTTTGTTCTTTATATACCAAGAATCATAGGTGAGGTAAAAAGAAGCGTATTACCAGTGGTTTTTTCCTTCCCACATGCTATTGATACATATGTAAAGAAAAATCCAATTATCCATATGATCTGTTCAGAGGCGATGATGTTTTATTATGCATTCTTCAGTTGGAGGAAGACACCGCCTACCGGTATAACACTCTATAAAAATTCCAGTTATATTGCACTTCAAGTTATGATGATTCATGCAATTGTTATTGAAACGCTAGGTTTTCATTGGTGGCTTCATGATAAGTCCATGGTGATTGCCATTATGATATTAGTCTTTAATGGATACTCTGCGATTTTTTTCTTAGCAGATATCCAGGCCATTCGCTTAAATCCAGTCTATATCAATCAGAAATCGATGTTTCTCTCCCTGGGACTATTAAAGCGTACAGAAATTCAATTTGAAAATATTGCCTCAGTGATTGAAGATCCCACGATTTTAGAACGTAAGCTCTCAAGAGATACCATCGCCTTTATGGTGCGAGATTTTGAAAAGGTATCTCCTGATATCCTTCTAGTCATGAAGAAGCCTGTACGAGTCACGCTATTTATGGGTATACAAAAGGAATTTTCAAAAATCGCGATTCGCTCTGACAATCCAATACAACTAAAAGCAATGATCTTGGATCGTATGGAGAAGACGAGCTTAGATAAGAAGAATGAATGACCATGAATAAGGCGAGGGAGGAATCCCTGGGACAGCTTATGAACGCCTTTTCCTCGATAGGTAGAGGATTAGTGCCACCAAGCTTCAACATGTTTTGGAATAAAGATTAAAATATGTATCAAATTAACTATTGTGATATGATAATTACAAGTTAATGGTCAACAAGGGTGGCTATTTTAAATAAGTTTAGGATAGCTGCCGTTCCCTCTTTAAGGGATTCGGCTACTGGCCGTAGGCGTTACCAGCACCTGCGGTCAGTTTAAGTATACGCAAACCATTTTCTACACATAACAGGGAATATTGCCATCTTTAGTATATAATATCATACTAAACATGAATGAATGAGGTGTATTCCATGCCTAAAAATACTTACAATTATCCTGACAAGGCTGGTGAGGAACAGCTTTCATCTGGAAAAGATAGATTTAAAGATAACATTGCGCAATTGAAATGTCCTGTCTGCAGTGAACGGTTACAGCAGGATGGACTCAAAAGTATCACTTGTGTCAATAAGCACTGTTTCAATATCTCAAAAAAGGGATATGTGAATCTGTTATTAAACTCGAAAAAGTCACAGTATAATAAAGAATTATTTGAGTCTAGAAATATCATATGTGAGAATGGCTTTTTTTCCCCATTAATCGAAGCAATTGTAGTCTTGATTGAAAGAAATCTGATGATTGTCAACGCCAATGATATCAAATTATTAGACGCTGGCTGTGGGGAAGGTTTTCACCTATCCCAGATTATGAATCGTCTTCAAAAAGAGTCTCATGCAAATTATCATGGAGTAGGAATCGATATTGCTAAAGAAGGAATTCAAATTGCTGCAAGGAGTTATAAAAAGATGTTGTGGTGTGTAGCTGATTTGGCGAAGATTCCATTGATGGATCAACAGTTTGATGTTATCTTAAATATTCTTTCTCCTTCCAATTACCGAGAGTTTGAGCGAATTTTAAGTGATGAGGGGATTTTAATTAAGGTAGTCCCAGACAGCGCTTATCTTCAAGAGCTAAGGAAAATATTTTATCGAGATACAGATAAAGAGACCTATTCGAACAGTAAGGTGATGGAGCACTTTCGTCAAAGCTTTCACCTTGTCGAAACTGAAAACGTGCGCTATGATGTTACGATGAATAAGGAGCAGCTCAAGCATATTATCAAAATGACTCCTTTATCCTGGGGAGCCACTGAGGATAAAATTTGCAGAGCATTGAATCAAAATATCGAGAGTGTAACTGTTGACTTCTCAGTGTTGATTGGAAAACGAAAACGATAATGATAAGCTCTTCACCATGATAGGCAGTGATGGAGAGGAGCTATTATCCAGCAACTTGAATACAAAATAAGCAGCCCCCACTAATCCTTCAAGGAAAGACTAGTGGAGGTCTGCTTATTTTAGTGTTCTTAAATTATTTCTTGAACTTGATAAACTCAGGATTAAAGAATCCAAATCCATTATTAGTCACATCTCGTTCCAAAACAATTTCAAATGTGTCGGCGTTTGCCAAAGGTATTTGTATACTGTGGTAGGGTTCATCCTTTTTTACAACGATTGTTTTAGTTAAGACCCCATCAACATAAAATTGCACCATAAATTTATCATGTATATAGTCTTCGAAATTTTCCATCTTTCGTTCAGCATAACCGATAGTGGTAGCAAACTGATCATACTCACCATCTAATTTGAACTGTACCTTGGTTGATCTTTCACTTAGTATTGTAGATGTAATATAGATATATCGATCATATTCCTGTCCATAAAGATCAAAAAGTGTTCCATTGATCGTTTCTTCATACCAAGTTAATGGTTGCAGCCAACCTGTTTTTTCTTCTGCACCCTCTAAATAGGAGTTTTTAATTCCATCACCTGGATAAACCACCTTCTGGATTTTTCGAGACTTTTCATCGATTAAGATGGAATTGGTAGCTCCGTCCCACTCAACAAGATAGCCTAAGTTCTCACTAACAAAACGCAATGGCACGAATGTACTTCCTTGGTATACGAAAGGTTGAAGTTTCTCACCCTTTGGCATCTTGGAAACACCATTGATCTTAATATCCTTGATTGAATAGATGGCCTCAATCATTTTACCATTGGCGGCGAATACAGCAAAGGAACTGGTTAATATAATGCCCACGATGATCCCCATGAAAAAGCGTTTCATGCAAAACATCTCCTCCTAATATGTAAAAATATACTAAAATAGTAACATAATGATGATAGGCAAGCAATATTGTTTATCTCATTCGCGAAGATAAATTGTAATATTAATACTTTTTTGCTAGGATTAAGTATAACCGTAGATACAGTAGCCCAATAATGGAAGGAGATTTATGATGAAAAGGCACATCAATCTTTGGTCATTTATCTTTGCTTTTGTTTGTCTCGGTTTATTTTTTCTCGCAATTTCAACGCGTGAAATTATTGATATCATGATGAATTTACTACATATACATCCGCTTCACATTGTGCTTATACTTTCATTAATTACATGTTTACTTGGGGTGATTGGTTTCGCGGGTATCACTAATTGGTGGACGATGCTCAGAAGTATTACAACCGTCGTTCTCTCGTTAGGCTTATCTGTGGTGATACTCATTATCGTTATTTGTGGAGGTATTTTCAAATTCACCTAGTATAAGCTAATATTGGAATGAAGAATTAAGTAGCATCGGTTCTGATGGGATTACGGCCGAGGTAGAGAAGGATATTTCACTCTACCTCGGCTTTTGATCGTAATGGCATTACGAATGCTTCTACCTCGTTAGGTGGATTAGAACATCCTATTATTGACATGAATAAATATTGCATGTAATAATGTATCATAGATACCGACGGTTGGTTTCTATAAGGAGGATGAATATGGCTAGAAATAAGTATCCAGAACAGACACTAGAACAAATATTGAATGTTTCAGCAAAGCTATTTAAAGAGAAGGGCTATGAAAAGACAAGTATTCAAGAGATTATTGACGAACTGGGGATGTCGAAGGGGGCGATCTATCACCATTTCAAATCAAAAGAAGAGATATTGTATGCTGTGATGGATCGACAGTTCAGCTATGCTGCTCACATGCTAGATTATCTTATTCAGAATACCCAGGCTGCGAATGCAAGAGATAAACTGACCAAAATATTAGAGCAGATGATTGCAGATGAAGATGCCCATGCCATGGATAGTCTTCTAAGCCAACAGATAAAGAATCCACAATTTGTTGTGACAGGAATGCGCGAAGGAGTCAATAAGGATGCATTGGTCATTGCTGATCTAATGCGGGAAGGGAGAGAGGATGGTTCGATTACTACAGAATTTCCTTCTGAATGTGCAGAGGTTTTCATATTACTTGTGAACATCTGGAGTAATCCTCTGCTATTTGAACGAGATTATGAGGAAACGGTCCGTCGTTTGCAATTTTTACAGCAAATGATGAAAGCATTAGGAGCGGATATTGTTAGTGATCAGCTCATTGAAAAAATCTCAAAACAGTATGCTGAGATCGGAGGATATGGACAAGATGCCTAATGAAATCGCGGTTCGAGCAGAAAATCTCGTAAAAGTATTCTCTGGAATGGAAGTGATTAAAGGCTGTAATTTATCTGTGAAGCAAGGGACCATCTATGGATTTTTGGGACTCAATGGTGCTGGGAAGACAACTGTATTAAAAATGTTGATGGGTCTTCTAACACCAACAGCAGGTAAGGTGACGGTGTTTGGTAAGGATATGGCAATCCACCGGGATGAGCTGCTAAGAAATATTGGTAGCATCATCGAAGCTCCTATTTTCTATGAACATCTATCAGCAGAAGAAAATTTGAGCTTACACCTTGAATATATGAACATGCAAGACGTGAATATTTCAGAAGTACTAGAAAAGGTAGGACTAGCACACACCCGCTCACAGCCTGTTTCTAAGTTCTCAATAGGAATGCGACAGCGCTTAGGTATTGCTCGAGCAATTATACACAAGCCAAAATTATTACTATTGGATGAACCTATCAATGGACTTGATCCCATCGGAATCCTAGAAATGAGGAAACTTTTTCTTGATCTAGCACACAATCGGGGGGTGACCATGATCATATCAAGCCATATTCTTAGTGAGATTGAGCATATTGCAGATACGGTCGGCATCATCGCCAATGGTATTATCAAGCAAGAGATTTCAATGGTTCAGATAAACAAAGAGCTTCAAAGTGATCTTGAGGGGTATTTCTTTGAATTGATGGGTGGAGGGTACAAAGATGTATAAGCTAATGAAACTAGAACTTAGAAAAATAAAAATGAGACCGTATCTATTGGCTAGTATCATGGCTAGTATTCTTCTTACAGTGTTTATTTATTTTATTTCCTTTGTTGCAAAAGTAGAAAATGAACCTGATTTTCAAAATTACTCCAATATTTTTATGTTCACAAGAGTTATCAGCATGATTTTTTTCTCAATTCTATCAGCGATTATGTATTCGCGGTTTATCATTGATGAATATCGAGGAGAAAAGCTGATCCTTCAATTTACTTACCCAGCTAAGCGGATAAGAATATTATTGGCTAAGATTGCAGTAGTAACGGTATTTACGATAGTTGCCATACTAATCAGTAATATTCCTCCTTTCGTGATCTTTAGCATGACAGAAGTGATTTCACCCATTGTTCAGGATTCACTCTCTCAAGAATTACTGTTTTCCACATTGAGCTCAATCATCATATCAACGTTGATCGTAAATGGTATTGGAATCATTGCCATGAGAATTGGATTTATTAAGAATTCCATTCCAACCACTATTGTGACAGCGCTTATTTTATGTGCCACTGTTGGCAATCTTATTGTAAAAAGCACGGACAATACGCTCATAAGCATGAACCTATTGGGGATCATGGTTCTTATAAGTATTGCTATCACCATTGAGCTGATGAGAAAGGTAGACCAAATGGAAGTGGAATGAGCGAAGTCCAGATCAAAAACCTGGTCATCAATTTCTGCACAACTATAAAGAGAATAGATTGAGAGGAAGGTTCATATGTTCAATAATCAAACCATTCTTCAGAGGAAGCAGGTTATTTCAGATGAGATCTCAGATGTTGTAATCGATTGGATGACAGGCGATATTCGTCTGTATCAAAGTGAAAATGAGAAGATCGAAGTTGTTCAGCACGGCGATGATAACCTCCCAGAACATAAACTCTTCCGCTATAAAGTAAATCATGGGAGATTAGTGATTACTGATGGCAGGAAGAAGATCTTAAACCTTGGGGTCAATTTAGAAAAAACTGCATTAGAACTCTATCTTCCTAATAAACAATTTCATGCTATTTCAATAACCTCCACAGGTGGAAGTATCATGGTTGGGGATCTTAATGTAGATAGCTGCAAATGTAAATTAACCTCAGGCAATGCTAAGCTTTCAGGGAGAATGGTAGAACTGGATCTTCAGGTAATTGGCAGTAAGATCACTGGGAATCATCTGGATATTCAGAAGTTAACACTCCAATCTACATCATCTGCAATCAAGCTCGAAGGAGAAATTTCAGAATTAAACATCAATTCAATCGGAAGGAATATTGATGTTCGCTCAACAAAGATGTTTCAAAGAATCAAATCTGTATCAACGGGAGCGAATGTAAAAATAGCAATTCCAGAAAACGATGGTTTTACACTTCAATATAAAAAAGTGGCAGGTCATTTGAAGAGTGATTTTCCGCTGACATCCAGTGGAGATATTTATACCTATAAAGATGGAAAGAGTCTATTCAATGCTGAGGTTAGGGGAGGCGGGTTTACACTCTGTAGAATTTAACTTCCAATCTTGCACCAATATGGTATCATTATGAAAAATGATACAGAAATTTGGATAAGAGAAACGGGGTCTAATGCATATGGAATTATCTCTAGCAGACATTATTCAAGCAAAGAATCGCATCAAGCATCATATTGTAGAAACGCCTATCATCTTTTCAGAACCCTTATCGAATCTACTGAATTGCAAGGTGTATTTTAAATTAGAGAATTTGCAAAAGACAGGTTCCTTTAAAGCAAGAGGGGCCTTGAGTAAAATTTCGTCATTAAGCATTGAGGAGAAAAAAAGAGGAGTGATCACAGCATCCTCTGGGAACCATGCCCAGGCGGTGGCTTACGCAGCCTCTTTATATGACACCTCTGCTCTTGTTGTCGTTCCCGAGAACACAGCCCAAGCAAAAATTAGCGGAATTCAACGATATGGTGGAGAGATCGTCCAGCTTGGTACATCCTATGACGAAGCAGAAGAGTATGCGTATCAATTGGTGAAGGAAACGGGGCGGACCTTTATTCCTGCCTTTGATGATGTGGTCACAATGGCCGGTCAAGGTACGATTGGCTTAGAGGCTATGCTGGAGAAACCAGATTTTGATCTGATCTTGGTCCCAGTAGGTGGAGGCGGGCTGATCAACGGAATTGCTACGGCTGCGAAAGCGATACAGCCAAAAGTGCAGGTGATTGGCGTACAGAGTGAAGCCTCTCCTGCTTGGTATGAGTCCTTCATGGCAGGAAGAATGGTGGATGTTACATATCAAGATTCCATTGCAGATGGGATTTATGGTGGCATTCATGAAGGACCTTTGCAACTCGCCTTTTCCAGAGTGGATGACAATAAACTGGTTCGTGAAAAGAGCATTGCTCGTGGAATGAAGTGGATGGCGATTCATCATCGCTATATCATTGAAGGATCGAGTGCCGTTACCATTGCAGCATTATTGGAGCACCAAATTCCAGAAATTACAGGGAAGAATGTCCTCTGTATCATTACAGGTGGCAATGTGGATGAATCTCTGATCATGCGAGTGCTGAATACAGATGATTGAACCTTTTTTGTGGAAGGACAAAAAAGAGCTGACAATCAACCCCTTAAAATCCTAAGCAGTTCATAATTTGTATACTTTTTGTTACGTTTTGTTTGCTTGTCGGTATATAATAATTCTTTATCTACTAAAGCATTCAGTGCAGATCTTGCTGTGCTCGGTGCAATGTTCAAATGCTTTGCTACATTCTTCACAGCGGTATGGGGATCACTAAAGGTGTACAGCCAGGTGCGTTTTTCTGAATCAGTCTGACATTGTTTCAATCCATCCATGGCAAGTTTATTTGCCGCATCTAGCTTATGATTAATTTTAACTGCCATACGATTACAAGCGTTGATGAAGAATTGTATCCAACTACCCCAATCAGGATTCTCTCCACGTACACCATTTAATAAGTCATAATAGCGAAGGCGTTCGTGCTCAAGTTCTTCGCTTACAAAGAATATGGGGTATGTGATGAGTTTTGATTGTACAAAATAAAGTACAATCAAAATTCGCCCTAATCGTCCATTTCCATCTAAAAATGGATGAATTGATTCAAATTGTGCATGTATGATAGCTGCCTTCAATAGCGGGTGGCTATTTTCATTGATAATAAAGCATTCATTGGATAAGTGCTCTGTCGGGAGCAGTTGGTCATATGGATGTCCATTGATGAAGGTTTCCCAATTCTGCATAAACTCATTGATTTTATCTGCAGAGATTGGAATATAGGAAGCATCTTCAATACGCTTTGTTGGGCCTATGAAGTTTTGGATTTTTCGAAATTGACCACTTGCTTGGCTTGATCCACGTGCACCATGCATCAATATCGCATGTAAATCCAATACGAGTCGTGAAGAAATGAGATACCCATTTCGAATACGTTCATATCCATCAAGTAAAGCTTGCTGATAGTTTTTAACTTCTGTAATTTCCCATTTAGGATGACGCTCGTCTTTATGCTCCATCATATCTGTAAATGTGATCTGTGTTCCCTCAATCCGCGTGGACTGGACAGATTCACTTAAGGAGAGAAGGTTCACTAGCTGAGTACTTACAACGGAGTGGCTAAATTTTTCATCGAGACGACCAATTTTATTACTCACTTCTGCTAGTAACTGCAATATTCTAAGCGCAGTTTTTGGTTCAACAGCTACTGGTAAAGGCATTAAACCTTGAATCGTCACATCTAATCACTCCTTTACCAATAGATTATACAATTTAAGGGTGAAAAATACAAAAGATAATCACAATTAGTATTTTTATTTGAAATTAGAGCAATAAATAGCCATATTCAACTTAATAATAAGCGGCATTTTCTCGCCTTAGAAGCCTTGATAGAACCATTTTGTTGGCACTAAGAAGGTCCAAGGCATGGTGACGATAGCAATGGTAAGCGCAACCTTTAATCGCAGCTTTTGATCTTCTATCTGCTCACGAAAAATAAGCTTGTAATTAAAGAGGAAGATGAATGCCCCTGATATAAGAATGGATATAAGGATAACGAGTACTGCGAGGGGATTGCTAAAGGGATCATAAAAGATTCCATTGATCAAATCATTGGGTAAATTCATGAATTGGAAATCATCTAGTAACCCGATTGTAAATAGGAACACAGCACCAATAATGTCAGCTATGAATCCAAATATCCACACCTTCCAGATGCTGTGCATATAAAAACTACCTAGCTTTCTTTGCTCATTGGCTAGCTTAAAGGCATAGAAGCAGATGATGACGACCAAAGAGTCGATGATGAAGTTCCCGATCATCGTGATCAGGATAATCGGTGGAAAGAACATGATAACCCAGATTGGGAAAATCACGTTATACAGTTTTACTTGTTTCATCGCTTCAACACTCCTTTCATTAATTATACAAAATATAAAAGCTTGTAAATCTATTTCATAAAAATAATATCGTAGAAAGAAGATATACTACATTTTCTGCTTGCATCTTACGTTACGTGAGGCGATATGATGGGGTTGGAAGGGAGAGATAAAATGGAAAAGCAGTTTCCAATTGGTGATTTTGCTAGGATAACCGGAGTCACCCTACGGACACTTCATTATTATGATGAAGTGGGTCTATTAAAGGCTACCCGTACACCATCAGGACATCGTTATTATAAGCCCGAGGATTTTATGACATTGCAGAAGATTATCGCTCTTAAATTTGTGGGATATTCCCTATAAGCTTAGCAGAAGGTGGTGAAAAGCATGAAAGCAGTGAATGCTGAAGTACCTCAACAACAGAATTTGCTTTCATTTATTCAGCTGCTTAAGCAGGCAAAACTCCCTAGTGCTGTACCATAAGCTAGTAGATCAACAATTTCACGATCGAGGAGAGCATTGACATTCTCACATCGATAGAGCAGACTCACTGTATATACGATCATAGGGGCTAAATGGCATAGCAGCAAGAAAGGTGATTCTGTTGAATGGATTATATGTGATGATCGGTGGCTTCTTCGGTGCAATCAGTCGATATGGTGTCGGTATAGCATTCTATACGGAGCAAGGATTCCCTTGGGGGACCTTCGTGGTGAATATAATAGGCTGCTTCCTACTGAGCTGGCTGCTTACCACAGCAAGTCGTAGTAGAAAAATACCATCTCAGCTTACGTTATTGCTTGGTACAGGCTTTCTCGGTTCCTTCACCACCTTTTCAACCTTTTCCATGGAGACCATTCATTTATTTCAGGCGGGGCATCTTCTTCTTCCCCTTCTTTATGTCTTGTTAACGACCACACTAGGACTGCTTTTGACTTATGCAGGTCATCATTGGGCATGCTCTTATCATCAGGGGGGAGATGCAGTATGATCTGGTTTATTGGTCTCGGTGGTTCTCTTGGCGCAGGCGCTCGATTTTTCCTTGGCAATCTGATCAATCAGCGGATAAAAAAAGGTACTTCCTTTCCTCTAGGTACATGGTTCATCAATATCACAGGATCATTTATCCTTGGCTGGTTGGCTAATCAATATCTCACTGGTCAGATCAATGAAGGGATTTGGTTCTTTTGGGGTCTTGGTTTTTGTGGAGCGTATACCACCTTTTCAACTTTTGGTTATGAGACGATCTCCTTACTTCAGGCCAATGAGAAAAAGGTAGCATTCATCTATGTGGTGACCTCTATCATTCTTGGTAGTATTTCAGCAGCACTGGGATTCATGCTACCAAGGTAAACAATTTTAATTGACATATTATTAATCTCTTTTATACTTAAAATAAGAATTATTTATTAAAGGGCTTCGATGGGGCTTCACTCCATATGGGGCCCTTGTTTAAGGTTTTATAATCATTCTATCAGGAGGAAGCATCGTGAAAAAAATACTCGCAGTACTCGTCGCAGCAATGATGATCTTTACGCTCGTTGGCTGTCAATCTACAGATGATCAAGCCAATGTTCCGAACAGTAATCCAACTTCAGAAGTGAATCCAACATCGGATGTTTACGAGGGTGATGGCTGGTCCTCTGCCAATTACACACCTGATATGAAAGGTACAACGATGAATCTATATGGGGTGACAGATTCTGTTCGTCCCATCCTTGATGCTTTTGAAGCGGATACAGGAATCAAAGTAGAGCATCTTACAATGAAAAATGGCGAAATTTTGCAACGACTGGAGAATGAAGCTGATTCAGGTGTAGTCATCGCTGATCTTTGGTTTACAGGTGGTGCGGATACATTTATCAATGCAGCAGAAAAAGACCTACTCATTCCTTATGAATCAGCAAATGGTCAGGATTTAGATCCCAGTATGAAGGATCCCAATCATTTTTGGTATGGCACATCACTAACCCTTGTCAATTGGGTGGTCAATAAGGATTTAATCCAAGAAAAAGGCTTAAAAATGCCTGAAACATGGGAGGATTTACTGCAAGAAGGGCTGCAAGGAGAAGTCTCTATGCCAGATCCTGCTTCTTCTGGTACAGCATATAATGTGGTAAGTGCTATATTACAAGTAAAAGGCGAAGAAACTGGCTGGGCCTATCTTGATCAATTAATAGGTCAAGTACCTTTCTTTACAGCTCGTGGTAGTGATCCTGCCAATCTTGTTGTCAGTGGGGAAGCGATTGTAGGTATTAATGCAAGCAATGGGGATCGTGAGCTAGAAATGAATAATCCTCATATTCAATTGGTCTATCCTACGGATGGAACCGGCTGGTGGCCTCAACCAGTAGCTATCGTAAAGGGCACTCAGCATGAAGAGGCGGCAAAGGTATTTATTGATTGGATTCTTTCACCAAAGGGTATGGAAACCATCGCAAACACACGTAATGCAGCTGTAGCAAGAACCGATGTGAGTATTCCTGAAGGGATTGTAGATATTAAGCAAATCTCTTTATTCCCCACTGATTTTCAAGCCAACGCCTTGAAAAGAGATGCTATTCTAGCAGAGTGGACGAAACATGTGAATAAATAAGCGAACTGTAAAAATCCGAAGGCATTACGTATACTTCGGATTTTTACATATACTTAAAAATTATGGTGATGAAATGAAGAGATTGGATTCCTTAAAACTGCTCTATTATACACTATTTGGTCTATTACTCTATTTTGTCTTGGTTCCAGTCATCAGTGTCATTCTGTATGGCGTGTTTCCAGTAGAATCTTTCCATTCACTTCGTCAATCCTTGCAACGTTCTCTACCATACTTGCAAAATAGCCTGTGGGTTGCTGGAGTGGTGACCGTACTTTCTGTATTGATCGGTCTCATTGCAGCGATTACAATCAATCGGTTTCATTTTAAAGGGAAGCGACTTTTACGCTATGCGGTACTATTACCTCTCATCAATCCTCCTTTTGTAGGAAGCATCGCATTTATTATGCTGTTTGGAAAGAGGGGATTAGTCACCCATGGCTTGCTAGGCTTAAGCGTTAGTCCTTATGGATGGCAAGGGATCGTCATTATGCAGACACTTAGCTTAAGCGCTCTTGCCTATCTGATTATCTCCAGTGCCATTGTAAAAATAGACCCTAATTTGGAGGAAGCTGCCCGTAACTTAGGTGCTTCTGAGTTACAAATTTTCAAAGGGGTTACTTTGAAGATGATGTATCCAGAGATATCTACTGCCGGTGTTCTCGTCTTCTTAGCATCCATGGCAGATTTCGGAACACCATTAATCATCGGTGGTCCCTTCCACACCCTCGCATCGGATCTCTATGTTCAGATTACAGGCGTATATAACATGAAGACAGCAGCCATCTCTGGGATCTTATTACTGATTCCTTGTATTCTATTATTCTTCTTACAACGCAATGTGATTGGAAAAAATCATTATTATTCTGTTAGTACAGCGAATACCAATATTATTTATCCACACTTTAACCGCCCACTTCGATACTTATTTATCATCATTACCATCCTTTATGCTCTTTTTGTCGTGATAAAGTATCTCTTCATTATCATCGGAGCAGTAACGAAGCAATGGGGCTATAACTATACCTTTACATTGGAGCATATCAAAACAATTTTTGCTCAGGATTATTCTCCCTTTATTAATAGTATTCAGCTAGCATTTGTGGTTGCTTTCGTTTCTTCAATCTTAGGAGTTCTGCTCAGCTACATGATTAAACGGAAATCATATCGTCATCAGCATGTCGTGGATTTACTGGCTACACTACCAGCAGCTGTACCAGGTATTCTATTGGGCATTGGCTATCTTGTGACCTTTAAGTATCCACTCTTTGGGGTCGGACGATTCTGGCTCCACAGTTTCCCATCGATTATCTTATTGGGAACAGGGGTGATCATTTATCTAATCAGTATATTCCGCTATATGAACGTGGGCTTACGAGCTGGCTATGCATTAATCCAGCATTTGAATCCAGATATTGAGGATGCAGCTCGTAATTTAGGCCAGAGTGAAAATAAAATTTTTACACAAATTGTCCTACCACTCATGTACCCAGCTTTCTGGATTGCATTTTTAAAAAACTTTTCATCAACGATGACGACACTGGGTGCAATCATATTTTTGCTGCTTCCTTCTAATAAAGTAGCAGTGCAGCAAATCTTCCAAACGATCACTAGCAGTGCAACTGGTGTAGCTGCAGCGATGGCACTCCTATTATCCTTGACGACTGCATTAATCTTAGGTGTTTTGAAGTTCATTAATCAGCGATGGATGAGGTTTGAATCATGAATAAAGTCAAATTAAAACTTGAAAATATTTATCAGTGCTATGGGGATAAAGCAACACTTAATGGGATCAACTTGGAGATCATGGAAGGGGAGTTACTTGCTATTCTCGGTCCTTCAGGCTGTGGGAAAACCTCACTCTTAAAAGCAATTGCAGGTTTAATTCCCATTGAACAGGGGAAGATCTTGCTTGAAGGTCAACCTATCCAATGCCTTCCACCACAAAGTCGTAAAACAGCAATGATCTTCCAAAACTATGCATTATTTCCGCATATGACTGTGGTTGAAAATATTCAATACGGCTTAAAAATTAAAAAGTTGAAGCCAGAAGTGATGAAGGACAGGTTGGAAAAGATCATGAGCTTGATCCAACTGAAGGGCTATGAGCATCGAAAAATCAATGAATTGAGTGGTGGACAACAACAGCGTGTCGCCATTGGGAGGGCGATGATCGTAGAGCCATCGATTCTATTATTTGATGAACCATTAAGCAATCTTGATGAGAATCTCCGAATAGAGATGCGTGCAGAAATCAAGAAGCTCGTAAAGGCAGAGAATATTACGAGCATCTATGTTACCCATGATCAAAATGAGGCCATGACCATGGCGGATCGGATTGTCATTATGAAAGAGGGGCAGATTGAACAAATCGCTACACCTGAATGTACTTATAATGAGCCAAAGACAGAGTATGTTGCACAATTCATGGGGCATAAAAATATTTTTACAGCTACAGTGGAGAAGCAATGCTTTCAATTATTAGGACATATATTTCCACATCCTTCAGCTGCTTCCGAGGGGGATCAGATTCAAATACTACTACGCTCAGAAGAGATTGACCTATTTTCGTTCGAGGAAGAGCTAATAGACCAGAGTAATCAGAAAGAGTTTTATTTAGATGGAGTAATTCGTGAACGTCAACAATTAACGAATGTGATCCAATATCTTGTCCGAGTGGAGCAGGAGCTATTAACTGTAACTGTATTAAACCGCCATACCACGAGAAAATGGGAACTAGGAGATCCAGTGAGGATTAGGCTAAAGCAAGAAGCACTTCATATCTTAAATGAATAGGGTCTGAACAATCATTGTTCAGACCCTATTCATTTTTTTAGCACTTCATTTCATAGTGATACACGAACCTCACACGCGTTGGATAAACATGGGCAGTTCAGTATGGCCCAAGGCGCGTACATAGACGAAGAGCGCCCCTTTATGATGGATCTCATGATCCATGGCTAGCTGCAATAATTGTCGACCAGATAGCTTCATTCCGAAGAGATTGGTCAGATCCACTACTCGATCGAACTCCTCATCGGAGAACGTGGCGAGAAGGTCCTTGGTATTTTCAGTGTACTGCTCGGCTAAGGTGAGGATATTGGGGCTATCCTCTCGATTTTCTGCAAAAGCGGAGGTGTCCCCTCGCTTTGCAGTAGCTGCCAGATTAAAGAATGATGTGACGATATGGCTGGATAGTTCCTGAGCAGACATAGATGTAGGAGTGGGTTTATAGTCATAGTTATCTTCAGCGATCTTCTTTATCAATTCTTGTGTTACATTCCGATGTGCCAAAAAATATTGAAGCATTGTTTTCGTACGGGTCATTATAATTCCTCCTCACAATAATCGATGCTCCCTCGATGCACTTCATTCATAGAATATTACCTTAACGCCTAATAATTCCTCATTCAATAAAAAATACCTTTTTCCTCCAAAAGCATGCTACACATTCTCTGAAATCACGACTATTATTTTCAAGAAAATATTTCAAAAAAATATATTGCACTTTCTAGCGGGATCAGTATAATAGTAATCGTCTATTAGTAAACTTAAAGTTTTGTAAAACCAAACTTTATTCATCGGAAGTTTACTCACTATAAACAGGATTGAGGGTTAAAGCATGCATATTGGAAAGAAAATCAAACGATTACGTTTGAAAAAAGGGCTGACGCAGGAAGAGTTGGGGGAACGGACTGATCTGAGTAAGGGCTATATCTCCCAGTTGGAACGGGACTTAAGCTCACCTTCCATTGACACGTTCTTTAACATTCTTGAAGTACTGGGCTGCACACCACAAGAATTTTTCGATGAGGAAAAGGGTGAGCAGAAGGTAGTCTATGGTGAGGATGATCAAACGGACTATATCGATGAAGAACGGGGCTACCAGATTCAATGGCTTGTCCCAGAGTCCAATGAGAATGAGATGGAGCCTATTCGTCTAACACTTCAACCAGGTGGAGAGTTTAAACAGTTTGAGCCATCCTTAGCCGAAACCTTTGCCTTTGTCCTAAGCGGACGGGTCATGGTGAAGCTAGGAGAGCGGGTTTACTATGCGAAGGCTGGCGAAGCGATCTATTATCATGCATCAGATGATCATCAGATTATTAATGATGCAGATGGTGTCTCCGAATTACTTCTCGTTGCTACCGAATCTTATTTATAGGAAATGACGTAACCAAAAAGGGGGACCAATATGGGGGATAATGTAATTATTCGCTTTGAAAATGTAACGAAACAGTATGACGATGATCCAGTGGTTCTTGACAATGTGAGCTTTGAAATTGAACGAGGCAAGTTCTATACATTACTCGGCCCCTCTGGATGTGGGAAGACAACGATCCTTCGTTTGATCGCTGGTTTTATAGAGCCAACCAAGGGGAATATCTTCTTTAAAGATCGAATCGTCAATCAAATTCCTGCCAATGAACGGCAAGTCAATACCGTATTTCAGGATTATGCGCTCTTTCCACACCTCAATGTATTTGAGAATGTAGCATTTGGGCTACGAATCAAAAAAATGAAAAATGCCGAGGTAGAGGAGAAGGTTAAAGAAGCATTACGCTTTGTCAACCTTGTAGGCTATGAAAACCGGGAGATTCGTGAGATGTCAGGTGGACAACGGCAGCGCGTTGCCATTGCCCGTGCCATCGTGAATGAGCCTGAGGTGCTTCTGCTTGATGAACCCTTATCCGCCCTTGACCTTAAGCTTCGGACGGAGATGCAGTATGAATTACGAGAACTGCAACGTCGTCTCGGCATTACATTTATCTTTGTTACCCATGATCAGGAAGAAGCACTGGCCATGTCTGATGAGATCTTTGTCATCAATGAAGGCAAAATTCAGCAAAGCGGTACACCTATCGACATTTATGACGAACCAATTAATCGCTTTGTCGCAGACTTTATTGGAGAGTCCAATATTGTTCATGGGAAAATGATCAAGGATTTTTGTGTGGAATTTGTGGGCAAGCAGTTTGAATGTGTGGACCAGGGATTGAACCCCAATGAGCCTGTGGAGGTGGTGATTCGTCCGGAAGACCTGGAAGTGACCACCCGGGAGCATGGTAAGCTTCAAGTTCATGTGGATTCCCAATTGTTCCGTGGTGTGCATTATGAGATCTGCTGCTACGATGAAGCAGGGAATGAATGGCTGGTCCATTCAACGAAAAAGGTTAAGGTAGGAGATGAGATCGGTCTCTACTTCGATCCAGAGGCGATCCATGTTATGCGTTTTGGTGAAACAGAAGAGGAGTTTGACAAACGACTCGAAGCGTACGACGAGGTGGACAATGGAGAATAAAGCGCGCAACCTCTACTTAATTCCGTATGTTATGTGGATTCTTCTCTTTGTCGTTGCGCCCCTTCTCTTGATTCTCTACTATTCCTTCTTTAATGTGGAAGGTCAATTCACTTTAGAGAATTATCAGAAGTTCTTTACGCCTGTTTATTTACGGATGACCTTGAGTTCATTCTGGTATGCTTTTCTAATTACGGCATTCTCTTTACTCATTGCCTATCCGACAGCCTATCTCTTAACAAAGACCAAGCATAAGCAGCTCTGGCTTTTGCTGATCATCCTACCTACTTGGATCAACTTACTGTTAAAGGCCTATGCCTTCATTGGGATCTTCGGTACCTATGGTGCAGCCAATAATTTCTTGGAGTTCATCGGTATTGGAACGAAGCAGATTCTCTTTACGGATTTTAGCTTTGTCTTTGTCTCAGTTTATATCTTTATTCCATTTATGATTCTGCCCATCTTCAACGCATTGGAGAAGCTCAATCCATCTCTAGTGGATGCTGCCCGTGACCTTGGTGCATCGCCATGGATCACATTCCGTCGCGTCATTTTTCCCATCACCATTGATGGGGTGAAATCAGGTACGCAGGCGGTCTTTATTCCAGCCTTATCTTTATTTATGCTGACACGCTTGATTGCAGGGAACCGTGTCATTACTCTTGGTACAGCCATTGAACAACATTTTCTTGTTACACAAGACTGGGGCATGGGTTCTACCATCGCTGTCTTCCTCGTGATTGCCATGGCGCTCTTCATGATTGTAACAGGAAATCGGAAGAGGGGGATGTAA
Organism: Rubeoparvulum massiliense; assembly: GCF_001049895.1. Classification (GTDB taxonomy): domain Bacteria; phylum Bacillota; class Bacilli; order Rubeoparvulales; family Rubeoparvulaceae; genus Rubeoparvulum; species Rubeoparvulum massiliense. Next base: position 357,025 of record NZ_CVPE01000004.1, on the reverse strand, counting down.
TGTGAAAAGGAATGGGAAGCTTTCAAAAATCTATCTCGCCATCGTTTTCATCATCCTTTACTCTCCCATCTTCTATCTCATGTACTATTCCTTCAACAGTGGAGGAACCATGCATGGCTTCGAAGGGTTTACCTTGGAATGGTATAAGGAAGTGTTCGCAGATACTCGTCTCTTCATCATCTTCCTCAATACCTTGGTGATTGCGCTATTATCTGCAGCAATTTCAACTATTTTAGGCGTAATGGGTGCCATTGCCATCCGCTATCTAAAAAGCCGTCAGATGAAAAATACTTTACTCACATTTAATAATGTTTTGATCGTTAGCCCTGACGTAATTATTGGTGCATCCTTCTTGATCCTATTTACCATGATCGGGATTAAGCTCGGCTTTACCTCAGTGCTGCTATCGCATATTGCCTTCTCTGTACCCATCGTTGTGCTCATGGTTCTGCCTAAGCTACAAGAGATGAGCCCCACCTTAATTGATGCAGCACGAGATCTAGGAGCCAGTGGCTGGGATGTCTTAACGAAGGTGGTTTTACCATATATCACACCAGGGATCTTTGCAGGTTTCTTTATGGCGCTAACCTATTCATTGGATGATTTTGCGGTGACCTTCTTTGTTACGGGGAATGGCTTCTCTACCCTATCTGTAGAGATCTATTCACGGGCACGGCAAGGCATCTCCTTATCGATTAATGCCCTTTCTACCTTGATATTCCTATTTACGATTTTACTTGTGATTGGCTACTACTTTATTAATCAACGTAATCGACGCGCCAATGGAACGGGGGTAGGAAAATGAAACAACTCGTACGTATGTTTTTATTAGTCTTTGTCGTTTCTTTTTCCTTAATGTATGTTACCTCCCTTCTCAATTCTACGCAGGGTTACTCGAGCGGTAATACATTGACCATTTATAACTGGGGTGACTATATCGATCCTGAGCTGATCACCCAGTTTGAAGAGGAGACAGGGATTAAGGTAATCTATCAGACCTTCGATTCCAATGAAGCGATGATGACGAAGATCGCCCAAGGCGGAGCAACCTTTGATGTGGCTGTGCCTTCGGAATACGCCATTGAGAAGATGAAGGCAGAGAATCTACTTTTGCCCATCGACCATTCGAAGATCCCGAATCTAAAAAATATTGATTCACGATTTATGGATCTACCCTTTGACCCGAATAATGAATATTCCATCCCTTATTTCTGGGGAACATTGGGCATCGTCTATAATCCTGACTTAGTTGGAGATTTGGATTTTACCAGCTGGAATGATTTATGGGATGAAGGCTTAGAGAATCAGATTCTCCTAGTGGATAGTGCACGGGAGGTTATCGGTCTCGGACTGAACAGTCTTGGCTACTCTCTTAATGATACCAATGAAGAGCATCTGCAAGCCGCCAAGGCGAAGCTGGATCAATTAACACCGAATATCAAAGCCATTGTTGGTGATGAGATTAAGATGCTGCTCTACAATGAAGAGGCAGCAGTGGGCCTCGTCTGGTCAGGGGATGCCTCAGAGATTATGAGCGAGAATGACAAGCTCGATTATGTAGTTCCTCATGAAGGCTCTAACCTATGGTTTGATAACTTTGTCATTCCAAAGACAGCGAAGAATATTGAAGGAGCTCATCAGTTTATCAATTTCATGCTCGATCCTAAGGTATCAGCCCAAAACACAGAATATGTAGGCTACTCCACACCGAACTTTGAGGCGTTGGCTTTATTACCAGAGGAGATATCTGGGGATGAACGTTTCTATCCCTCGCCAGAGCTAACGGATAGGCTGGAGGTCTACGAGAACCTGGGGAAACGGATGGTTGCTCATTATAATGAGCTATTCCTAGAGTTTAAAATGCATCGGAAGTAAGGAAGCTCGTGCTATATAAAGCATTCTACTTGAAGAACTTCTCTAACTTAAGAACGGATACCCACATCGGCGCATTGCCGATATAGGTATCCGTTCTTTTTGATATATACCACGAGCATTCAGCTCACAATATCAAAGCACTATTTTGTAAAACGCCAAGCAGTTTTGGCTACAAGTGCACCATATTCCTTGGCTAGTTCTAATTCAGCCTCACTGGGTAGATTCATGGGAGCCTCTTTCGAAGTTTCCACTGGAATGGTTGCACAAGCACCATAAGGACAGCCATATTTTATCCGTTCTTCGGTGAGTGCCCCTGTATTGGAGACGATGATCATGCCATGATGCATCATGGGAGTTTGTAAGGCACGGAGGAGATTTTCAATCCCGCCGTGGGTAGAAGAAGAAGAGCCAAAGACACCACCAATTTTCCCTTGCAATACTCCGGTTGCCCATAGTCTACCGAGCTTACCTAAGAAGGTGGCCATTTTCGGATTTGGTTCCCCAAAATAACTAGAAGAACCCCAGATGATGGCATCAGCACTCATTAATTCATCAACATTCTCCAAGTCTTCAACGTCTTTCAAGATCACTTCACTTCCGGACACTTCCTCTGCACCTTTCGCAATAGCATCTGCTAATGCAGCAGTGTGTCCATACATACTAGCATGAAGTACATAGAGTTTCATTGTTGTTACGCCTCCAGTTGTTATGTTAACGGAATGTTTTATCAGATGAAGCGAACACCCGTTATAGTGAAATTCTCCTATAAAATATAGTCTAGCAAAGGAATAAGAGACCTGTCCATGATGAAGGCTTCGCGTAAGGCTAAATCTGTCGAGATCTCTCCATATCTCTCCATGTATCAGCGCTGAACACAATAGTACACTAACCTTAGGGAATATAAGTTTGAGGCTTAATTTTGACGAAATAGATGGGAGGGCATGTCATCATGGTGAATACAGGGAAACGAATTGATAGTCAGAAGAAAACTGTAGAAGTGATGATCCAAATCTATTGCAAGAAGAAGCACCATTCTAGCCATGGACTCTGTGCTGATTGTGAGGAGTTATTAGGGTATGCTCATAAACGTCTTGATTACTGTCGGTTTGGTAATGATAAAGGGACCTGTGGCAAGTGTCCCGTTCATTGTTATAAGCCCGAGATGAGGGAAAAAATTCAAGAGGTGATGCGATTTGCTGGACCACGGATGGTTTATTCTCATCCCATCATGGCATTTCAGCATCTGCTGGATGGAATGAAGAAAAAATAGAGATATCAAAACCGACCCTTTTGCATAGCCTGTAACGATGTAAAAGGATCGTATTTTACCTCAGAAAAATTATGAATGAGCAGTTCTTCTTTTATTAATTGACCAGTTCGCTTATCGATTGACCTGCGCCAGATCTCATTTTCTCGATAATTCTTATTCTCTTTTCTTAGGAAGTGGTGGTTCTTCTCAACAATATGGTAGGAAAGCGGCCATTCCTTCTCAGTATAGATTGCCCCTTTTAAAAATTGATCAGTCAACCAGACACGAATTTGAAAGGGCTGATCTGTCGGATTATGGAAGCGAAGATCTACATAATTATAAAAGAGACTGGCTCCACTCCCAAATGGTAAGACGCGACCATCATCGGGAAAAGGATCAAAACTATGATGATGTCGTTCCACAATGGTCAGTGGCGTGTGCAAGGCCATCCAGAATAAAAGATTAGCTAGTTGACAGATCCCTCCACCTATCCCTGTGGTTACATGCCCTTGTGATAAGAGCAAACCTTCGATATAACCTCTCTTTGCAGTTGTTTTTCCAACGAGGAACCAAAATGAAAAAACCTCTCCTGGCTTAATAATAATCCCATCTATTTTTTCGATACTAATACGTAGGTTTGTAATCTTGTTCTCTTGGAGGATCGGATCTGTAACTCCCAACTTACGTCGTAACAATGATTGATGTACTTTACATCGATAGGGCAAATTATCTTGATTATAATTCCGAGCAAAGCGCTGCTGATGAAGGATATTATTCACATGTCGATAAAACCGTAATTGAGCAATGCGCAAACGATAAAGAAATGGAAACTGTTTTAACAGGGCTTGCTTCAATATGACATCTCCCCTTTCAACCCCCATGAGTTCATAGTTCCTAGTTAGGATGCTAGCATAATGCTTAGTTAAATACATAAATATTCCATCTGGACAGGTCTATTCCCTTCTTGACGATGTCTCTTCCGTCTATCCGCCATGAAGTATGTCGAATAAGGGCTGGAATGGGGTTGGAAATAAAAGAAACCTATGGTACCGTTGAAACGTAAGTAAGATTAGGAGGTGAGGTGATGGCTGAGACATTGGATCTTGAGAGAATATATCTGATTGTTTGGATAACTGGTCTCATTTTGACGCTGCTTTATGCATTATTTGGCGACTTTTTGGATGTTTTTTTCGAGTCCATTCCAGGTACATTACTACATCCTACGGTTATTTTAGGTAGTTTAACATCCTTCGCACTTTTCGGCTATATTTTCGAAAAAGTGACGCAATTATCTACATTGACGATTATCATACTATCTACCTTAATCTCCTTGATCGTTGTCTCACTAATCTATTTCCTTATTGTAAAGCCGTTGATGGATGGTGAGAGTACAGCTCATAGTATTGAAGATGTCATAGGTGCAGAAGGGCAGGTTGCCACCGCCATCCCAAAAAAGGGCCTGGGTGAGGTTATCTTGAATGTGAATCGCTCACTTACCAATCATCCAGCAAAGAGCGATACTCCGATCAGAGAGGGGACAAAAATTAGAGTGACCGGAAGGGAGGGTGCCATTCTGTTGGTAGAGCCTGTTCAGCAGGAGTTTCCCACCTTTGAAGAGCAGAAGCAGAATGATTCCCACTTCCACTCTTCGTGAGGAGATGAAATGAGGGATTGCTAGAAAGATAGGCATGCATAACGCTATGGAGATGAAAAAAATGGTGGAAGGAGTTGCTTATGGATACATCGATTTTGATTATTGGCGCTATAACCCTTGGTGTATTGGTCTTATTAATTCTTGTTTTTATTGCAAAGTATCGTACTGTCAGTCCTGATGAAGCACTGATTGTCACAGGTAGTTTATTGGGGAATGGTAAGAACGTCGTGCGGTCAGAAGATGGTAAAAAGGTGAAGATTATTCGTGGTGGAGGTACCTTTGTGGTCCCTGTTGTTCAACGAGCAGAGCTACTTAGCTTACTCAACCATAAGCTAGAGGTTGGAACACGGGATACCTATACTAAGCAAGGGGTACCAGTGACTGTGAATGGTGTTTCCATCATTAAAGTAGGGAGTACCATTGAAGAAGTCTCGACAGCTGCTGAACAGTATCTGGGCAAGACCTCAGAAGATTTAAAGATGGAAGCGAAGGAAGTCTTGGAAGGGCATCTACGTGCGATTCTTAGCTCATTAACCGTCGAAGAGATTTACAGTAATCGGGAGAAATTTGCTCAGAAGGTTCAAGAGGTGGCATCTACTGACTTGAGTAAGATGGGATTACGGATTGTCTCGTTTACCATTAAAGAAATTTCCGATAAGAATGGCTATCTGGATGCGCTCGGTCAGCCACAGATTGCAGCGGTAAAACGGGATGCTGCCATCGCCAGTGCAGAGGCAGATAAGGAAGCGCGGATTGGGCAAGCCAAGGCAGAGAAAGAGGCGAAGGAAGCCGAATTCGCAAGGGATGCGCAGATCGCTGAATCGGAGAAGGAGAAGGAATTAAAGGTTGCTGACTACCGTCGTGAACAGGATATTGCCAAGGCACAGGCGGACCAAGCATACAATCTTCAAGAAGCCATCACCAAGCAAAAGGTGAAGGAAGAAGAGATGAAGATTCAGATTATTGAGCGGGAGAAACAGATTGAACTGGAAGAGAAAGAGATTCAGCGTGTTGAGAAGCAGTATGATGCGGAGATGAAGAAGAAAGCGGACGCCGAGCGCTATTCAGTAGAGCAAGCAGCAGAAGCGGAGAAGGCTAAGCAGATGAAATTTGCTGAGGCAGAGAAGTTTAAGATTGAAGCGGAAGCGAAGGCACGTGCCGAACAGGTGCGCTTGGAAGGTTTAGCGAAGGCGGAGGCACAGCGGGCCATTGGGGAAGCAGAGGCGGATGTTATTCGTTTACAGGGTCTCGCAGAAGCAGAGGCAAAGCGGAAGATTGCCGAAGCCTTCCAGTTATATGGTCAAGCCGCTGTGATGGATATGATGTTCAAGATGCTGCCTGAATATGCGAAGGAAGTGGCCAGTCCCTTGGGTAATATCGATACTATCACGGTTGTGGATACAGGTGGTAGCAGTAAGAATGGTGGCGCTGGTCGCGTCGCTAGCTATGCCACAGATCTCATGGCAACCTTGCAAGAGACCTTAAAGGCATCATCAGGCATTGATGTGAAGGAGCTGTTAGAAGGATTTGCAGGCAAAATGAAGGAACCCGCTGCAACTCAGGATGTCACTCCCATGCAGGATCTAAAGTCTGTCCATGAGCATCAAGAAATGGAAGGGAAGAATCATGAGGTAGAAGGGAATACGCATGATTGAATTAGTAAGAGGATGTGTGGGTAATCACACATCCTCTTACTATTGATAGATATCAACTTGTGGAGGTCAAAAGTGTTTTCTTGTCGAATCAAGAGGTATAAGTTCTATGCCTCCTAGTAGAAGGCACTAGCTATCAATACTATGTGATTTTTTAATCTTACGAAAGGTAGTGTCATGATGAATTCTATTGCTCATATCCGTGAAAGGGACAATGAGATACAGACAGTTGAAGCTCATTTAATAGAAGTAAAAGAGCTGGCGGAGTCCATTGGAGAAAAAATTGGCGTTAAACATTTAACTGGTTTAGCAGGCATGCTACATGATTTTGGAAAATATACAGAAGAGTTTAGAGAATACATCATGGAAGCTGTAAGGAATCCAGATTCACCACCTAAGAGGGGGAGTGTTGATCACTCGACTGCAGGAGGTAAACTGTTGTATGACTTTTTTCATACAGGGGGGAACAATAATCCTTATAAAGGAATCCTAGCGGAGGTTGTTGGTAATGCGATCATATCTCATCATTCTTTTCTCCAAGATTTCCTCAATCCTGAGTTGCAATCAGATTACTTAAATAGAGTACGCGACAAGGGATTGCCTGAATTTGAGGTGTCAAAGAAACAATTCTTTAAAAAAGTTATAAACGAAACAGACTTCCATGATTATGTTGATAAGGCCGCTTATGAATTAGAACGCTTTTTACTTGAGAAAATAGAAGAAAGCAATCAAAAGAAACTCATGTTTTTATCAAAATTTATTTTTAGTACATTAATTGATGCGGATCGAACAAATACAAGACTATTTGAAGAAGATAAGAGTAATGAGCCATTAACTAATCATAAAGAGTTATTTCAAATTTATTATGAAAGACTCATGGATAAAATGAACTCCTTCAAAAAACAAAAAAATGCAAATACACCAATTAATCTGTTGAGAAGAGAGATGTCAGATCAATGTGAAAAATCTGCTGAGAAACCATCGGGCATCTATACATTATCGATTCCAACGGGTGGTGGTAAAACATTAGCAAGCCTAAGATATGCCCTAAGGCATGCGAAACTTTATCACAAACAACGGATTATCTATGTTGTTCCTTATACAACAATTATTGAACAAAATGCTGAAGAAGTACGCCAAATTTTAAAGGATAAAGCCAATATTTTGGAACATCATTGTAACGTAGTTGAGGATTCCAACGATAATGATGAGAGTCAAGATGGGCTGATCAGTGTACAACAAAAATTAAAATTGGCGAAAGATAACTGGGATTCACCGATTATATTTACAACGATGGTGCAGTTTTTAGATGTTTTTTATGCAAAAGGAAGTCGGAATATTAGAAGGCTTCATAATTTAAGTGAGTCAGTGATTATATTTGATGAAGTTCAAAAGGTTCCGGTATCCTGTGTATCACTATTTAATGACGCATTAAATTTTTTAAAAGCCTATTGTAATTCTAGTATTGTTCTCTGTACTGCAACGCAGCCGGCATTGGACTTTGTCGAAAATAAGTTAGATATAAATACTGATGCAGAGATGATTGATAACCTTCCTCAGGTTATTGAAGCTTTTAAGCGAGTGAATATCATTGACATAGCTAGTAATGGAACATTTAATACTGAGAAGCTAGCTGATTTTGTTAAATCAAAGATGGAAGAAGTTCAAAGCGTATTAATCATTTTAAATACAAAGTCAGTTGTTAGAAATTTATATAACCTACTAAAGGAGCAAGAAGAACAAATACCGATATTTCATTTAAGTACATCAATGTGTGCAGCACACAGAAATGAAACTTTATCTAAAGTAAGACAACAGCTTAATGAAGGAAACAAAATCATTTGTATTAGTACCCAATTAATTGAAGCAGGGGTAGATATAAGTTTTGATTGTGTTATTCGGTCTTTGGCCGGATTGGATTCCATTGCACAAGCAGCCGGCAGATGTAATCGACATGGAGAAAAGGGCATTCAAAATGTCTATATTATTGATCATGCAGAGGAGAACTTAGAACGTTTAAAGGAGATTAAGATCGGGAAACAGGTGTCAAGAAGAATACTATTAGATATTGCACGTGATAAAACAAAACATGGGGGTCAAATATTATCAAAACAAGCAATGGAGAGATATTTTCAGGAATACTATACGGAGTTTTCATCTGATTTAAATTATTTTATCCCAAAATTAAAAAAAGAAATGACAGAGTTATTAACTGCACCAAAGGGAAAAAGCAGCTATTACCATGCTAATAAGCAGAAGGTAGGAGAAGCGATACCATTATTTCTGATAAACAGTTACAAAACAGCAGCAGAAAATTTCCGTGTGATCGACAATATAACCATATCAGTAATTGTACCCTATAAGGAAGGTAAAAATATTATTGCAGAATTAAATAGTAATCGGACAATTGAAGATATGACTCTTTTATTGAAGCAAGCTCAACAGTATACCATTAATCTTTATGCTTATGAAAAAGACCAACTAGAGAAGAACGGTGGACTTGTTAGCTATTTAGATGGAAAAATTTTCATGCTTAAAGAAGGAGCCTATAATGAGGAATTTGGTCTCAATATCAATAACGATAGTCAACTAGGAACACTTATGTATTAAAAACCTATCTTTTTAAAGATAGGTTTTTAAATAATATAATATATTTTTCAATCCACGCTTTAAAAGCGACGATTAATTATATCATAACAATAATCAAATAATATAATTCATATAATATATGATTTATCATTGACAAGCTATTGGAAGAAAGATACTATTAAATTGTAAGAAAAATTAAAAAGAAAGGGGTGAAAATATGAGGAATGCAATTGAATTTGAGGTCTATGGTGATTATGCATTATTCACCGATCCCTTGACGAAAATGGGAGGAGAAAAGCTCTCATACCAAGTCCCTACATATCAAGCATTGAAGGGAATTGTGGAATCAATTTATTGGAAGCCAACGTTATTAATGATTATCGATGAAGTTCGAGTTATGAATTCAATTAAGATGGAGTCTAAAGGTATACGACCCATCGAATATGGCGGAGGGAATACGCTAGCGAATTACACTTATTTGAAAGATGTAAAGTATCAGGTAAAAGCACATTTTGTCTTTAACCTCAATCGAATAGATATGGAATTTGATCGAAATGAGAATAAACACTACAGCATTTTAAAACGTTCCCTCAATGCTGGTGGAAGGAGGGATGTTTTCTTAGGAGCTAGAGAATGTCAGGCTTATGTAGAACCATGTGTTTTTGGTGAAGGGGAAGGGTTCTATGACAATTATGGTGATATTCATCTCGGTACAATGATTCACGGTATAAACTATCCTGATGAGACAGGTAGAGACCAAATGGAGGTCCGTTTATGGAATCCGGTCATGAGAAATGGCATTATTCAATTTATTAGACCCGATGAGTGTACGCAAGTCCGAACTGTTAAAGAGATGGAATCGAAGCACTTTGATGATTCAAATGTTGTTTCAGCAGAGCACCTGTTATTCCAATTAGAACAGGAGGTGAATAAATGAGTTGGCTCCTACATTTATATGAAACGTATGAATCTAATTTGGATCGAGTCGGTGTAATTGAAAAAAAGTATAATGGTCAAGAATTTACACTCTTGCCCATATCTCATACTACTCAAAATGCTCATATTGAAGTTGAAGTAACAGAAGATGGTGAATTCCATTCAGCGACTGTCATTGATAAAAGTGATGCAAGTACGTTAATTCCATGCACAGAAGATTCAGCTAACCGTGCTGGATCTAAGATAGCTCCATATCCTCTTCATGATAAATTAAGTTATGTGGCTGGGGATTTTGTTTCATATGGTGGAAAAATAAAAAAGGAAGAACCCTATGCCTACTATATCAAACAATTAGAGGAATGGGCAAAATCACCATATGGTAACAATAAAGTAAAGAGTATTTATAAATATTTACGCAAAAAGCAACTAATACAAGATTTAGTTGATGCGAGGATATTATTTTCAGATGAGCAAGATCATTTAATTGAAACGTGGGATAAGAAGTATGAGTCTCTATATGGGGAAAAGCCACTGATTTTTTCGGTAGTTAGCGGCGCTCAAGAAAGTGCTTTTATTCGGTTTAATGTTTATTCACCAGATAAAATCTTGACGAAGGTATGGAAAGACTCTGAGATGTATGAATCCTTCATTCGATATTATCAGAATCTACTGAGCGACGATGAGCTTTGTTATGTAACAGGAAAGAGGTTACCAAGTACAGACAAACATGCAAACAAAATTAGAAATGCTGCAGATAAAGCGAAGTTGATTTCTGCTAATGATACAAGTGGGTTTACTTTCCGGGGACGCTTTAGTACAGGAAATGAGGTTGCGAGTATTAGTTATGATGTTTCCCAGAAAGCACATAATGCTTTAAAGTGGCTCATTAATCGTCAAGGGAAAATTATTGATCAGCGAGTCTTCCTTGTATGGGGTAACGATGATCTTAGTATTCCAGATCCTACTGAAGATACATTTTCATTAGATCTAACGCCAATGGTAAAGCGAGAAAGAATATCCTACACCAATCAGGAATTCGCAAATGAGGTTTCAAAGGCGTTGGATGGCTATAAAAATGATTTATCAACAAAATCCAGCGTTAATATTCTAATCCTTGATTCGGCTACGACTGGACGATTAGCAGTCCTTTATTATCGAAATATGAATAAGGAATTATACTTGGATCGGTTAAAAAAGTGGCACTCCACATGTGTATGGCTACATCGTTATCGAAAAGATGATCAAGGTGAATATGTTCAATTCTATGGTGCACCAGCGACAAAAGATATTGGTATTGCTGCATATGGCCCGAAAGCAAGTGATAAGGTAATTAAAGGCCTCATGGAACGATTGCTTCCTTGTATTGTCGATGAAAAAAGAATTCCTATCGATATTGTAAGAAGTGCCTTTCATCGGGCTTCAAATCCTGTATCGATGGAAAAATGGGAGTGGGAAAAGACACTAAGCATTACATGTGCATTGATCAATAAACAGGAGGGATACGATGTGGCATTAGATACAGAGAATAATGACCGTGATTATTTATTCGGTCGTTTATTAGCGATTGCAGATGTATTAGAGAGACGAGCGTTAGGTTCAGAGGAAACGCGAGCTACCAATGCGATTCGTTATATGAACTCTTTTTCTAGACATCCAGCAGGAACGTGGAAAACAATTCAAGAAAGCTTGCAACCTTATCAAGCTCGACTAGGTACAAAAGGCATATACCTATCTAATCTAATTGATGATGTGGCTTCTAGAATTCAGTTTGATGATTTTAATAATAAACCCCTATCAGGCAAATACTTACTTGGTTTTTATAGTCAACGTCATGAATTATATCAAAAAAAAGAAAAAAATGATGCGACAGTCAAAGCATCTAATTAAAGGGAGAGATGGACATGTCTATTCTAGATCACAAAATTGATTTTGCGGTTGTACTATCAGTAACTAAAGCAAATCCAAACGGAGATCCTTTAAATGGTAATCGGCCAAGACAGAATTATGATGGACATGGTGAAATTTCAGATGTAGCAATAAAGAGAAAGACTAGGAATCGTTTACAAGATATGGGTGAATCTGTTTTTGTACAAGCAAATGATAGAAAAGTTGATGAGTTTAATAGTTTAAGAGAACGCGCTGAAGCAAATCAAGCATTGGATAAAATATTAAAATCAAAAGATAGTTCAAATGATGATTTTGCAATGGTTGCTTGTAAGGAATGGATTGATGTTCGGAGTTTTGGACAAGTTTTTGCATTCAAAGGTACAGGAAAAGGTACAGGTGTTTCTGTTGGTGTGAGGGGGCCAGTCTCTATTCATACTGCAACCAGTGTTGATCCCATTGATATTACAAGTATGCAAATTACAAAGAGCGTTAATTCTGAGCCAGGAAAGGAAAAAGGTTCAGATACAATGGGTATGAAGCATCGTGTGGATTTTGGTGTTTATGTGTTTTATGGAAGTATTAATACTCAGTTAGCTGAAAAAACGGGATTTACAAATAAAGATGCAGAAAAAATTAAACAAGCCCTAGTTACATTGTTTGAAAATGATACATCAGCAGCACGTCCAGATGGTAGTATGGAGGTGCATAAGGTTTGTTGGTGGGAGCATAATTCCAAGTTAGGACAATACTCTTCTGCTAAAGTACATCGCTTACTAGAAATAAATAAAAAGGTTGAAGATCCAAAGACGATTAATGATTATGCATTCACGGTCAATGAATTAGAAGGGTTAAAGGTTGAAGTCATTGATGGCCGATAATGATGAAGATAATTACCTCATGTTATCTGGCATTCAGCATTTTCAATTTTGTCGCCGACAATGGGCTCTAATTCACATTGAGCAGCAGTGGGAAGAAAATGTTAGAACCATTGAAGGACAATATCTTCATCGAAAAGCTGATGAGCCATTTATCAGGGAGAAACGTGGAAATAAACTGATTGTACGAGCAATGCCTGTAAAGTCCAATGAGCTTAAGATAACAGGGGTTTGTGATGTAGTTGAGTTCATTACAGACTCAGAAGGTATTGAAATCGATGGTGTTGAAGGAACATATGTTGCTTATCCAATCGAATATAAACGTGGTAAACCAAAGACGCATGATGCGGATGTTTTGCAATTGACTGCACAAGCGATGTGTCTAGAAGAAATGTTATTATGCAATATCGAAATGGGCTACATGTTTTATGATGAAATACGACGACGAGTTGCAGTACCTATCACAAGAGAGAATAAAAATAAAGTAAAATTGATGTTTGCAGAAATGCATACTTATTATAAGCGTAAGTATACACCTAAGGTCAAGACAGGTTCTTTCTGTAAGAACTGCTCCCTGCAACATATCTGTCTACCCCAATTAATGAATAAACGTTCTGTAAAAAGTTATATCGAAGGGAAGATCAATGAATGAAAAAATTATTGAACACCTTATTTATAACACAACCAGACGTATATTTATCCTTAGACGGAGATAATATTGTTCTTCTTAAGGATCAAGAGAAATTGGGGAGACTACCTCTTCATAATTTAGAATCTATCGTATGTTTTGGATACACTGGTGCAAGTCCAGCCTTGATGGGGTATTGTGCTGATAGAAATATCTCATTAGTATTTTTAACAATGAATGGGAGATTCCTTGCGAGAGTGATTGGGAAAAGTAAGGGAAATGTTGTCCTAAGAAAGAAACAATATCTCATATCAGAAGATGAGACGATGTCAGCAAGAATTGCTCGTAACTTTATTATAGGAAAGATTTACAATCATAAATGGATGATTGAAAGAATGACAAGAGACTATCCATTACGAGTAGATGTCACTCAATTCAAAGAAGTCTCCCACCATTTATCATCGATTATTCATGAGGTTAGAAAATGTGAGGACTTAGAAAGTTTAAGAGGATGGGAAGGTCAAGCGGCATTAAGCTACAATAAACTGTTTAATCAAATGATACTCCAACAGAAAGAAGATTTTTATTTTGACAATCGTTCACGAAGACCTCCACTAGATAATGCAAATGCAATGCTCTCATTTGCATACACATTACTAGCAAATGATATGACATCTGCATTAGAAGGCGTCGGACTTGATGCATATGTTGGATTTTTGCATCGGGATAGACCGGGAAGAGTATCGTTAGCTCTAGATGTGATGGAGGAATTGCGAGGCGTTTTTGCAGATAGGTTTGTCTTATCATTAATTAATAAAAGAGTGGTTAATCGAGAAGATTTTTTAAAGAAAGAAAGTGGAGCAGTCATCATGACAGATGAAGCCCGAAAGAAGTTTTTAACGGCGTGGCAAAACAAAAAGCAAGAAAAGATAACACATCCATATCTAGGTGAAAAAGTTTCTTGGGGATTAGTACCACATGCACAAGCATTATTACTAGCTCGTTATTTACGTAATGATCTTGATGAGTATCCACCATTAATGTGGAAGTAGGTGTAACATGTGCTGGTATTAATTACGTATGATGTAAGTACTGTAAGTGGTGCAGGGCAGAAAAGATTACGTAGGGTAGCAAAAGTATGTCAAAACTACGGACAACGTGTTCAAAACTCTGTATTTGAATGTATAGTAGATGCAACTCAATTTGCGACACTAAAAATTGAACTGGCAAATATTATTGATGAAGAGCAGGATAGCCTTAGGTTTTATCAGTTGGGTAATAATTATAAGACTAAAGTAGAACATCTTGGTGTGAAAGAATCGATCGATTTAGAAGGTCCCTTAATTCTTTAGTGCGAATGTATAGTGCGCATAAAAAGCATGACACATTCGCACCAAAATTAGCACATGATATCACCAAAAATGTAAAATAATGTTATTGGATCTTTATTCTTATAAAGGAAATGATGTTTTTGGGTTAAAAAAATAAAGCTTTCAGATGATTTTTGCCTAAAATCGCTGTCGCACCCTTCATGGGTGCGTGGATTGAAATCAGTGGGTGGAATCTCCATAGACTCTCCTTGAGACGTCGCACCCTTCATGGGTGCGTGGATTGAAATAACTCTCCTAAGTCCTGAACATCTACCACTGTATTGTCGCACCCTTCATGGGTGCGTGGATTGAAATTATACAGACACGTTGCTCTATATCCTCAAGCACGTCGCACCCTTCATGGGTGCGTGGATTGAAATTTTGGCATGGCGAATTGCATCTCACGCTTGAAGTCGTCGCACCCTTCATGGGTGCGTGGATTGAAATATGCTGCCATATACACTGCTTACGTTATGTTGGGGTCGCACCCTTCATGGGTGCGTGGATTGAAATGCCGGATTGGAGTCTGGCAGATTTTGCCGAGTATAGTCGCACCCTTCATGGGTGCGTGGATTGAAATCTCTCTATATTTTATTTTTTGTTAATGTATTCTATGTCGCACCCTTCATGGGTGCGTGGATTGAAATTGTATGCAAAATCTATAATGCTATCACTTATTGCGTCGCACCCTTCATGGGTGCGTGGATTGAAATATCTCAAACACTGCACTTGTTTCTTTGTACTTTTGTCGCACCCTTCATGGGTGCGTGGATTGAAATTTTTGTTTCCTTTTTTTTTGGTGCAATCTGCTCTCGTCGCACCCTTCATGGGTGCGTGGATTGAAATTTTTTTAGATCGTCATAGGGGAGACAGTGGTACGTCGCACCCTTCATGGGTGCGTGGATTGAAATCAAACTTATCTGTTAGTTCTTTAACGTCAATATTGTCGCACCCTTCATGGGTGCGTGGATTGAAATATCTAAAACCAGTATGAGTAGGATTGGAAGAAATGTCGCACCCTTCATGGGTGCGTGGATTGAAATAGTATATGAAATACGAATCTCCATTCGATAACCAGTCGCACCCTTCATGGGTGCGTGGATTGAAATCCTCCTTCCCATGATGAGTTATCAAGTTTATCCAGTCGCACCCTTCATGGGTGCGTGGATTGAAATATGATGGAATGTTGTATATTGCCGAAGCACCTCGTCGCACCCTTCATGGGTGCGTGGATTGAAATTTTCGTAAGGTGACATATGATTTACCTCCTATCGTCGCACCCTTCATGGGTGCGTGGATTGAAATAAGTAGAGCTCCATTTGCCCCATGTGGTGGATGTGTCGCACCCTTCATGGGTGCGTGGATTGAAATAAAAACACTAATGCTTTTAATTCCGCCAGCTGGATTGTCGCACCCTTCATGGGTGCGTGGATTGAAATATACTAGAAGAAGGTGAGTAAAAATATGGACCGGTCGCACCCTTCATGGGTGCGTGGATTGAAATGGGTCGATTATGTCATACCTGTAATACCATTTTGCGTCGCACCCTTCATGGGTGCGTGGATTGAAATCAGTCACAGGTGGACCTGATATTATCGAAAAGACGTCGCACCCTTCATGGGTGCGTGGATTGAAATACTCAATGCGACAACAGTAAAACTCCTAAGGTAGTGTCGCACCCTTCATGGGTGCGTGGATTGAAATAATGCCATCGGTATCTTGTAGCACCGTCATACAGTCGCACCCTTCATGGGTGCGTGGATTGAAATACAGGCAATGTGCATGGTTTTCATGATTTATCACCGTCGCACCCTTCATGGGTGCGTGGATTGAAATAGTCTTTTTGATGAAGAGCACTACAGTTGTGATAGTCGCACCCTTCATGGGTGCGTGGATTGAAATTTAGCATTTTTTTTGTATCGCTTATTGTCGCTGGTGTCGCACCCTTCATGGGTGCGTGGATTGAAATAATTAATCGAGTAAATTTAAAACCTAATCGACGATGTCGCACCCTTCATGGGTGCGTGGATTGAAATCTCCGGAATGGACACAAACCGATCTCCTTCTCTCGTCGCACCCTTCATGGGTGCGTGGATTGAAATCTTCATCAGCTTGCGTCATAGCAACTGACTTAACGTCGCACCCTTCATGGGTGCGTGGATTGAAATCATCCAAAAATGGATAGGTTACTTGGCATAACCTGTCGCACCCTTCATGGGTGCGTGGATTGAAATAACTTCCCCAAGCTTACCTTGAACAAAAGGAACACGTCGCACCCTTCATGGGTGCGTGGATTGAAATTCTCAAAGAAAACTCAGGAGCGTTTATTGCATCCGTCGCACCCTTCATGGGTGCGTGGATTGAAATATCTAGGCGAGCAGTTAGGTTTTACCTGGGAACAGTCGCACCCTTCATGGGTGCGTGGATTGAAATATTGGCTTACCTCCTTGGGGTTGTCCTAAAACTTGTCGCACCCTTCATGGGTGCGTGGATTGAAATAAGAAATACGAAGTGATACAGCTAACCAATGCAAGTCGCACCCTTCATGGGTGCGTGGATTGAAATCCTATTACAAACGAATTGCTGAAAGATAGCGATCAAGTCGCACCCTTCATGGGTGCGTGGATTGAAATGTGAATTAAACAAGGAGTTAAACAAAATTATGCGGTCGCACCCTTCATGGGTGCGTGGATTGAAATTCCACTCTTGATGAGCCAACTAAACTTCTGCAAGCGTCGCACCCTTCATGGGTGCGTGGATTGAAATTAAATCTGCGATAGCGTGACTTTAATGGAATAATCGTCGCACCCTTCATGGGTGCGTGGATTGAAATAACATCAGCTAGATTAGTTTGATTACCCTCTTCCAGTCGCACCCTTCATGGGTGCGTGGATTGAAATAGAAAAAGAAGTGACTTTATACAGTTCCATCGCCGTCGCACCCTTCATGGGTGCGTGGATTGAAATATCAAACTCATTTAGATTACCCCTCCAGTTGTACGTCGCACCCTTCATGGGTGCGTGGATTGAAATAGAAAAAGAAGTGACTTTATACAGTTCCATCGCCGTCGCACCCTTCATGGGTGCGTGGATTGAAATCAATAGTTCCTTATTAACTCGCATACTCATGTTGTCGCACCCTTCATGGGTGCGTGGATTGAAATCTAGAAGAAACGAAGAAGGTTTATCAATATTGCCGTCGCACCCTTCATGGGTGCGTGGATTGAAATTATCAATATCTAATGAATACCATAAAGATTTCTAGTCGCACCCTTCATGGGTGCGTGGATTGAAATCATATGCACGTAACCAAACTGCATTTACTGCCTCGTCGCACCCTTCATGGGTGCGTGGATTGAAATAACAAAAATCAAAGACACTTATTATGATAAACTTGTCGCACCCTTCATGGGTGCGTGGATTGAAATTCCGCGTGCTCTAATGCGCACCTCATTCCCCTTTTGTCGCACCCTTCATGGGTGCGTGGATTGAAATTCCGCGTGCTCTAATGCGCACCTCATTCCCCTTTTGTCGCACCCTTCATGGGTGCGTGGATTGAAATTACCACATACTTGAACGATAGGTTCCGCTGGATTGTCGCACCCTTCATGGGTGCGTGGATTGAAATAAAAAAGGCAGGTTTATGGAATCGATAACTTTTACGTCGCACCCTTCATGGGTGCGTGGATTGAAATTGCTAAACAATCTCCTAAAGGTACTTTTGTATAAGTCGCACCCTTCATGGGTGCGTGGATTGAAATCAGAGAGATATACCTAATCCAATTAATAATACGGTGTCGCACCCTTCATGGGTGCGTGGATTGAAATTTAAACCAGTCAAAACTATATAAGTAAAATTCTTTGTCGCACCCTTCATGGGTGCGTGGATTGAAATAAAAAAGGCAGGTTTATGGAATCGATAACTTTTAGTCGCACCCTTCATGGGTGCGTGGATTGAAATAAAAAAGGCAGGTTTATGGAATCGATAACTTTTAGTCGCACCCTTCATGGGTGCGTGGATTGAAATAACTAAGCAATATTATACCTATGCAATCAGTTGAGTCGCACCCTTCATGGGTGCGTGGATTGAAATTATGTTATCCCCTTTACAAAATGTAATATGTAGGTCGCACCCTTCATGGGTGCGTGGATTGAAATCAAGGAAAATGACATGATGTATCGCGCAGAATATGGTCGCACCCTTCATGGGTGCGTGGATTGAAATACCATCACTTGCAATATTCCTTCATCACGTTTTAGTCGCACCCTTCATGGGTGCGTGGATTGAAATTCGGAAGTTGGACGTGTACCAAGATTTGATGATGTCGCACCCTTCATGGGTGCGTGGATTGAAATAGGTCAAATATAATAATCGACAAGTCACCTGGGTGTCGCACCCTTCATGGGTGCGTGGATTGAAATAGCTACCCCATGATTCAACCTATATTCAATTATGTCGCACCCTTCATGGGTGCGTGGATTGAAATTTTGCACCCAGTGTGCTAATTATCTGTTTTACTGTCGCACCCTTCATGGGTGCGTGGATTGAAATGCATTTTTTGGCGCGTACAGTAGCAAGTACAGCAAAGTCGCACCCTTCATGGGTGCGTGGATTGAAATCCTGCAATACTAAAATCTTGGCAAGGTGACCCGTGGTCGCACCCTTCATGGGTGCGTGGATTGAAATCGATCATTGGCGGTGTATCTTGTGGCAACGGCTGGTCGCACCCTTCATGGGTGCGTGGATTGAAATCTGCCCCTGTGGTGATGGTGTGTATCGTACTGCCCGTCGCACCCTTCATGGGTGCGTGGATTGAAATTCCAGGGATGAAGTTTTCAAAGGTGGAATTCCGTGTCGCACCCTTCATGGGTGCGTGGATTGAAATTACTGCTAGTCTTTGTGTTTCTTCTAGTTTTTCAAGTCGCACCCTTCATAGGTGCGTGGATTGAAATGTATTCTCCTTTTGCTATCATAGATAGTGAAAAAGTCGCACCCTTCATGGGTGCGTGGATTGAAATCTTTATACGCTTTCTTCATTTCAAATACTGCACGTCGCACCCTTCATGGGTGCGTGGATTGAAATCGCATATGGAGATAACCCTAATTGTCGCGCTTGTGTCGCACCCTTCATGGGTGCGTGGATTGAAATAGTAAAGTATGGGGCAAATGCTAATCGGAAAGCCGTCGCACCCTTCATGGGTGCGTGGATTGAAATTCCCATGATTGAACCTCCTAGTAATTATCCCACGTCGCACCCTTCATGGGTGCGTGGATTGAAATTTGATGATCGCAGTACTCCTCGCCTAGAGGATAAGTCGCACCCTTCATGGGTGCGTGGATTGAAATAATCATCTGAGCGCCAATGGATGCTTACTGGTGAAGTCGCACCCTTCATGGGTGCGTGGATTGAAATCCATTTGCCGAGTACGACATTGCGATGGGTATTGACGTCGCACCCTTCATGGGTGCGTGGATTGAAATTATCAAAGATTTGCAAACAACAATGGCATTGTAGACGTCGCACCCTTCATGGGTGCGTGGATTGAAATCGCCAATGGTTGACTCAAACGTGATTTTGTCGACGTCGCACCCTTCATGGGTGCGTGGATTGAAATTACGTAGACCGAGTCACTATCGACTCCCTGCTCCACGTCGCACCCTTCATGGGTGCGTGGATTGAAATCCAATTACCCGTGAATACTCCTGCAATAAAATCGTCGCACCCTTCATGGGTGCGTGGATTGAAATCTTTCGCCGAATATGACCTCGACAAGATTCCAAAGTCGCACCCTTCATGGGTGCGTGGATTGAAATGCATTCGATACAGAAAAGGTGTAAAGCGATCTATGTCGCACCCTTCATGGGTGCGTGGATTGAAATAAAACAAGCGTTGCGGCTAACCTAGCCATAGAAACCGTCGCACCCTTCATGGGTGCGTGGATTGAAATTCCCGGTGCGGTGGTGTCTGGAATTGGTATGGTTACGTCGCACCCTTCATGGGTGCGTGGATTGAAATCAATCCGAGTAATGTATCAAGAGATGTATTAAAGGTCGCACCCTTCATGGGTGCGTGGATTGAAATTATCAATGTATTTTGTTCCATCCACAGTGGCCAGCGTCGCACCCTTCATGGGTGCGTGGATTGAAATTCTCAGATGGGGTAATTATGTATGCGGTAGTTGAGGTCGCACCCTTCATGGGTGCGTGGATTGAAATCAGAAGGAACCAATACATGCGATCTCTAGTAGATGTCGCACCCTTCATGGGTGCGTGGATTGAAATTGCTAGTAAGTCATCTACACAGAGGACATCCCCTTGTCGCACCCTTCATAGGTGCGTGGATCGAAATGGTGCTATTGATTCCAAAGGGGATATCCCTTGTTGTTTAACACTACGATTTAGAAGTAACTTTACTTTTTTTGAAATGCGAGACTAAGTAAAACTATCTATAACAGAATAACTTCAATAAAATAGGAGCCATGTAAGTAGGATGGCTTCTTTTACTCATTAGTTTAAAAAATGTTTGTTTATCTGTCCATTAATTAATACGCATATTTGAGAGGTTCTCTATTCTCCCCGTTTCCGCCGTTCGGTAATGGTCTCACCGCCGATTCCCCAGTTATCCGTTTCCACTTCATCGATGACCACAACGGTGGTTTTGGGGTTCTTTCCTAAGACGTTTTGCAGAAGCTCCGTGGCTCCTTTGATTAAGGCTTGTTTCTGTTCTGTTGTCACTACTTTGCCTTGCTCTTTTGTGATTTTAATATTAATATACGGCATCTTCAGGATCATCCTTCCTTAGATTGATTTGGTGAGTTAATTCGAGATGATGCAGCTGTCTCTGGCGCCATTGAGCGATGAGTAAGAGAACTAGCCCCAATCCAAGCCCACATGCAGCGAGGATAAGGGAGGATGTATAGGAACCAGATTGAGTGATGAAGAGACCTGCAATAGCAGGCCCTAGTAGTTGACCGACGCCATAAAAAGCAGTGAAATAACCGATGATCTGATTGCTTTTACCTGGAGCAATGCTTCGAGCCTCTGCCATACTTAGCGTGGTTATCCCCATGAAGGTGGCACCAAAGAGCGCACTCCCGAGGAGAATACCCGTGGCATTGACCGCTAGGATGGGAAGAAGTACACCGATGATCTGTAGTAAATAAGCAGCGACTAAGGCTTTAAGGTTGCCCCAATGTTTTGCCACCAAAGCCCAAAGATAACAAGAAGGAATGGCAGCTAGTCCCACCAATGCCCAGCTAAAGGCTGGATTAAAGGAGAGGGTGGGAATGGTTTGGATCAAGGCGACGAGGAAGGTACCGCTGATGATATAGCCGAACCCTTCCAATCCGTAAGCAAGCAGGAGCCATGGAAGTAGCCACCGTTTAGATTTATGGGCGTTAGCTTGCAATGGTGGGATTGGTGAGGTTGATTTGTTGTTTGCATCTGGTACGACTCGAAGCCAGTAAAAAACAAGGCTGCTTGTTATGAATGAGATGATTCCGAAGCCAATCCAAGTTCCTGACCAGAAAAAACGTACTTGAAGAACTGGAACGAGTAGCCCTGTGATCAAGATCCCCAAACCAGTACCACCGTAAAAGAGCCCAGACCAAGTAGTACGACCTATGTCCACAAGATGATCGAGGACCATGCTTGAGGCCAAGACAAAGACCAATCCACTGGTGAGTCCTGCAAGAAAGCGTATAGCGAACCAGATCCAGTATTCTTCTACACAACCCATGACGAAAGTGCTTAATATATTTAGCACGAGATAGAGTCGTAGGGTGGGTAAACGGTGAGCCGGTGCGATCCATCCTGCAGCAAGAGCACCTAGCAAGTAACCAAGATAGTTGCTAGATGCGAGGAAGCCGGCCATGGCATCGGTTAGTCCACTGCTCTCTTGCATCAAGGGAAGTAATGGGGTATAAGCGAAACGGCTGATCCCCATGACAATGGCTAGTACTATGACTCCACCTAAAACCACTTGCCAAGTTGAAGGCTTTTGAATGAGCGCACCCCCTAAACGAACAAAATTGAAAATATTGCTTATTTTCATTCTATAACATGATAAGATATTGTGTACAATGAGATTACTCAATATTTGGTATTCGTGCTATTGATAGCTAAAGCGGGAATCGATTGAGGAAGAAAGCGCATGGAGGGGAAACAAGATGGATATGGAAGATTTAAAAGCCTTCAAGATGGTTGCTCAATATGGGAGTATCTCTAAGGCGGCAACCATCCTCAATTTTGCCCAGTCCAGTGTTACTCTAAAAATTCAACGGCTCGAAGCCCATTTTCAGACACCTTTGTTTTATCGTCAGCGCCACGGCATGCTTTTAACACCAGCGGGGAATACGCTGCTACAATATGTGGACCAAATCTTGCATGCGCTTATGGAAGCAGAGCAGCAGCTTATCTACGCTACTACACCTAAGGGACCACTCTCCATCGGTTCCATGGAAACAACTGCTGCTATTCGTCTTCCCATCCCTTTATATCATTTCCATGAGCAGTATCCTGAAGTGGATTTTGCACTTAAAACAGGACCTACCGATGAGTTGGTGCAGATGGTTTTAAACTATGAAATTGATGGAGCTTTTGTAGCAGGCCCCATTGCTCACGATGAGCTACGGCAGGAGGCTATCTTTGCGGAAGAGTTAGCTCTTGTCGGCAAACGGACGCTTTTTCCCGATGAGAAGGATCCTTCATTCTATCGTTGGAACATCCTTGTGTTTAAGCAAGGCTGCTCTTATCGCAAGAGGCTGGAGGATTGGCTAGATCATGAAAAAATGATACCGCACAAAGTCATGGAGTTCGGCTCCTTGGAAGCGATGATGGGTTGTTTAAATGCGGGTCTGGGTTTCTCATTATTACCGAAGTCGGTGCTCGAACCGATGAATTTGGATGACTTGCATTACACCTCCATCCCCGAAGAATATCGCCATGTGACCACCTATTTTATCAAAAGAAAAGAGACCAAAATAACAGCAGCCTTGGAAAAATTTTTAGAGGTAGTGAAGACTTCCCGTGGCTAGAGCTTTACTACTTTCTTATACGCTTTTTGATCTAAGAGATTGGTACCAAGTACACCGAGAATAATCATGACTGCGCCGATGAGATGATAATAACTTAGGGTTTCATCTAAGAAGATCACCCCAGCCACCATGGAGAGCAAGGTGGCTAAGTTCCCAAAGACACTCATCTTCGTAGCCTCAATTTTCGAAAGGGCATAGGTTGCTAACAATGCGGTAACAAGGGATGAGAGGATCCCGAGATAGAGGATGGAGATCAAAAAGATTGGACTCGTTAATGGCTGAAAATAGAGCTGTATACTGCCATTCATCACATGCTGTACGATGGAGATGCCATTAAAGACCAGAAAGCCGATGGTAATCATTACATAGGTGAGTTCCATGACGTGGAACTGTTTGGTTAACGGACGAGCAAGCACATTATAGCCTGAGATGGCGAGGGCAGATAAGAGAATCAAGATGGGTCCTAGTAAGCTTACAGATTGAAATGAGGCCCCCTTCATAATGATGATCAAGATAACCCCACCCACAGATAAAAGGACGGATAATTTTTGCCAATAGGTGGATTTCTCCTGTAAGAAATAAGTGGCGAGGATCATGGTAAAGATAGGTGCCATGGCTTGAATAATCCCTGCCTCTGAAGATGTGGTATAGAGCAGACCATAAGCCTGCAAAGCAAAGAAGAGCGCAGGATAGAGCAAGGCCAAGGGCAAGATCCTCCGCAGATCTTTCATGGATATCTTGATTTTGATCCAACCGAAGAGGACAGGAATAGTAGCAGCGATGAAGGAAGCTGTGAAGCGATGAGCTAATGTATCTAGCGGATTAGAGACGGTTAGGGCTAATTTGACAAAGAGAAACGAGAATCCGATAATCAAGGCATTCATGAGGGCAGCAAGATAGGCTTGTTTCTTATCTTTTCTATTCAATCCAATTCAACTCCACCGGAAAAGTCCTTTGTTCAATTACAATGCTGATACTTCACTATCGTAGCATGATTCTCTTGGAAACACGAGAGACCGGCTTTATCCAGTTTGGTCTGGCCATTGGTAATGCCTTAGGATTATCGTATAATCCGAAATGGTATGGCGATGGGGAGTATAAGGATTAGCCAGTATTACTGTGAGAGGATGAATACCTATGATCTTAGTTAGTGCTTGTTTGGCAGGAGAAGAATGTCGTTATGATGGAAAACATAATTTAGTGGAGAAGGTCCGCGCATTGGTCGAGGAGAATCAAGCTAGGATAGTCTGCCCCGAAGAATGGGGAGGTCTCTCCACACCACGGGAACCAGCAGAAATTATCGGTGGGACCGGGGAAGATGTGCTAAATGGGCGAGCGAAGGTGCTGACGCGTACTGGTCAGGATGTAACCAAGGAATATATACAAGGAGCAGAGAAGGTATTAGCATTAGCGAAAGAAATTGATGCCGAGTACGTGGTATTAAAAGAGCGGAGTCCGTCCTGTGGTAGTTCAATGATCTATGATGGATCCTTTTCTCATCAGCGGATCCCTGGAGAGGGTGTAACCACAGCACTCCTTCGCAAGGAAGGCTTTAAGGTGATTTCTGAGGAGGAGCTAGCTGATCTCCTTTTTTAAGTGTAATCACTTAATGAGAATGTATCATTGACGAGAATGGAGTATTCCCCTAATGATGGCGAGCTAGGATCTTCTCCTAGATTCTTCTCATACAGCGGAGTGTAATATAGGTTTCTGCAGTATTATCATTATAGGATCGTTCTTCATACTGTGAAACGAATCCTTGGGCTTGATAAAATGGGATGGCCATCTGATTATTGTGAAAGACAGAGACCCATTGCTTCTGAGCTCCTTGTTCCTTCTGGATCTGGGTGAGCGTAGTAAGAAGCTTGGACCCAATTCCCTCACGCTTACGTAGAGGGTCAAGATATAGTACATAGACCTCTCCTTCTATATGGGAGATCATCCCACCTGCTGCTGCGCCAACAACCTGATCTTGTTCTACAGCCACATACCATCCATCCCACCCCTCTGCGGGGTTGGGCGTTAATTCAGAATGGATGAGGTCCGCATTATAATAGTCCCGGATCATCCTCTCGATGTATGCAGAAGAATGTGTTTGCTTGTAAGTAGTACGGTAGCTATCTGCACATACTTGTTCAATCGCTTTCACATGCTTCGCTTGTGCAGGGATAATGTGAATCAATGGTAACACGCTCCTTAAATGTCACGGTTTTGTCGTTTGACCATCCGACTATTAGCCTATTACAATAATAAGAAAGTTCTTGTATAGAATATGAATATGGGAATGCGAAGAATATTTCGTTTGGTAAGTTCTCATACTAACCATATCACGACTGAATACCAATTTAAAAGCATTGAGGGAGTAATTGGCACAATTAGATTGTGTGGCAACGTCAACAAACTGACCATTGGTCTGGCTTGCCTTAAATAATGAGACTCATGTATAACACGGAGGATGTTATACACGGAGTCTCATTTTATTATGGGTGATAGGAGATGCTGGTTGTGAGTCTGTTTTCTATTTTCATGATAGCACTTGGCTTAGCCATGGATGCCTTTACAGTCTCTATTTCCAATGGAGCTGTACTGAAAAAGGTGAGATTAAAGGATGCACTCTTAATTGGAGCTTATTTTGGTGTTTTCCAGGGGCTGATGCCATTAATCGGTTGGGCTGTGGGGAAGGAATTCCAACAATTGATCATGCGCTACGACCATTGGATTGCTTTTATCCTCTTAAGCTTTATCGGGGCGAAGATGATCTGGGACTCCGTTCATGAAAATCCCTGTGCCTGTAAAGAAACTGTGCAACCAACCGATGCATTGAGTAGCAAAACCTTACTTTTGCTTGCCATCGCTACGAGTATCGACGCATTGGTGGTCGGCGTTAGCTTTGCATTTTTAAAGGTGGCCATCCTAGAAGCGGCCATCATAATCGGACTGGTAACCGGGATTCTTTGTGTGCTGGGGGTATACATTGGTAGAACATTTGGCAAGCTACTTTGTGGTAAAGCGGAGATCGTTGGAGGTATTGTGCTCATCCTTATTGGCACGAAAATTTTGCTTGAACACCTCGGGCTTCTATAATGCTAGTGGAAGTTCACAGAAGTTCAACGCCTTCGCGAAGAAATCAATGCTAAGATGAGTATAGATCCTTAAGAATAATCGACAGGGTGGTACCATCATGGAGATAAATCAGATCATACCCTCCCATATTCTTACCTTGTTCGATGAGCATTGTGTACAGGAATGGATGACACGAGCAAGGTATGAATTTCGTAAGGGAGAGCAGATTGAATATCCTGATAAGCTCAGTAAAGAGATCTACCTCATCGTGGAAGGGAACGCACGTATTTACCACCTCCACACAGATGGGAAGGAATGTGTGCTAGGGATTGCCCGCCCAGGTGATTTCATCGATATTGCTGGTCTCTTTGCCCAGACATTTGGTAATCTGTTTGCTACTGCATTAACAGAGACTGTAGTGGTGAAAATTGCAAAGGCTGAGATCATTGAACAGGTACTCAAAACGCCTCAATTGACTTTGGCATTACTGCAATATTTTGCGAATCAACTCAATGAAACCAGGGTAATCCTAGAACAGGTAGCCTATGAAAAGGTAGAAGAACGTCTTATCAACCTTCTACAGAAGCTCGCTGATCGCACGCAGGCTAATGGGGAATGGGCACCTCTTCCTTCCTACTTAACTCATAAGGATATGGCAGGCATGATTGCTTCCACAAGAGAGACCGTCACCTTTCTGATAAATAAATTGATCCAAAGTGGACAACTCCGCATTGATAATCAACGTCTTTGGATAGGACTTAACCATCAAGCAGACTAAGTTAAGACGAGATAGGCTCAATATGTAAGGAGCCTTACATACAGAACGCCCTCCCATTGTTACACTATAGATAGCAACTTAGAGATGGAGGGAAATTGAATGAACAATATTCATTTAGACGTCATGGAGAACACTGCCAAAGCCATTGCCGCTAACCCTGAGCTAAAAATGCGGAAATGGGCAGCCAATGTTCAATGGAAAAATGGTGTACAAAACGAGGTTAAAATTCGTGATTTTGCACCCTTTTTCATGGATGAACCAGATACATTAGGTGGAACCAATATTGCTGCTAATCCAGTAGAGGTGCTAATCGGAGCTGCTGCTAGTTGCTTCGCCATTACCTTCGAAGTAATGGCTAGCCAAAAAGGAATTAAGCTAGAGAATGTAGATGTTCAAATTGAAGCAGATTTAAATGCTGCTGTCTTCCTTGGCTTAGAGGAAGGAGAAGGTGGTATCTTAAATCCTGTGATTCGATTAAAAGCAGTGACCTCCGCTTCCAAGGAGCAAATCGAAGAAGTGGCTCGCGTAGCAATTACTAAGTCACCGGTAGTTCTGAGTCTAAACACAGACATCAATTTGATTGTTGAATAAGGTTCAGAGGGCATAGTTTTAAGTTAGGGTATTTGGGTATAGGTAGGTACTAGTAGAGGGTGCCATATCATCAAAGAAAGCTGTCATATCGTAAGATATGACAGCTTTCTTTGATCTCGGTATATTTAAGCGTTGTTGAATGTTCGCGCTTGATATGAAAATATTCATGTCAATAGTGAATACGGTGATGTCTCATGTGCACATTTCCATAACCATGACATAAGCATAATTTATAGAGAGTGATACGAGGAGGAGTGGAGGTGCCTGACCAGATCTTAATAAACAGCCAAATCATGGCGATCTTTTCTGAGGTGAATTATTTAATTCGTCTGCTATATACAATCACTGATCCCATGAGTAGAGCGCTCGCCCTTAATCAGCTGTGGAATCGTATGGTGCAGCTCCAGTTTTTATTCCAGCTTCTACAAGTTCCACCCCAACTACTCTCATCCCAACTACCTCAAGCGCAACGTCCGACCATGCAACCACCCATAAGCCCTTCGCCATCTCCACCTACGGATCAACAAGCCCTACCAGCGATTACACGGGAACAGCTCGCCCAGTTCAATGGACAGAATGGTCGCCCTGCCTATGTGGCAGTCAATGGCATCGTCTACGATGTAACGAATCATGCAGCTTGGTCCCTGGCCACTCATTTTGGCTTAACAGCAGGGAAGGATTTAACTGCAGAGTTTGCTTTCTGTCATGCGGGCCAACAGTGGATCCTTCGTACGCTACCACAGGTGGGGAGGTTGGTCACATGAATAAGGAAAACGAATCGATGATCTTGCCTCCGGAAGATCTAAGTAATGAAGCGGTGGCCCGTCGACTGGTGGAGGCTGCTCAGCAAAGGCTACAAGCTGGCACCATCAACAAGCCTAATCTAGTTTGGCTCGAGTTAAATGGCTGCTCGGGCAATATCATCTCGCTCCTCAATGGAACCAATCCTAACTTCGAATATCTGATCAACTCCATGGTCAATTTGATTTATAGTAACAGTCTGATGGTAGCAGAAGGGGAGGCAGCCATTGAGAAGCTTAGGGCAGTTCAGGAAGAGGAGTATATCCTAGCAGTTGAGGGAGCTGTTTCACTGCGTGATGAGGGGCGCTACCATGTGATTGGACGTTGGCAAGGCAGGGAGATAACGGGGCTCGATGCTGCAAGAATCCTAGGAGAGAAGGCGCGTCATGTGATAGCAGTGGGGGCTTGCGCAACCCACGGAGGACCGTCTGCTGCCAAGCCTAATTTGGCTCAGTGTGTAGGTTTAGGAAGTGTTCTTCAACGTAAGGTGATTCAATTGCCCAGCTGTCCCTGCCATCCGGATTGGTTTTTAGGAACATTGGCTCATCTCCTTATGGATGGAGAGCCAGCCTTAGATGAGCGAGGACGCCCTTTACTTTTCTATGGGAATCTCATTCATGATCGTTGTCCCCGTTTAGATTACTTTAATCGAGGCATCTTTGCGAAGACCTTAGAT
This sequence comes from Rubeoparvulum massiliense, assembly GCF_001049895.1. Lineage (GTDB taxonomy): Bacteria > Bacillota > Bacilli > Rubeoparvulales > Rubeoparvulaceae > Rubeoparvulum > Rubeoparvulum massiliense. The sequence continues at coordinate 327,366 of NZ_CVPE01000004.1, read as the reverse complement.
GAGCCCTATTGTCTCTATCAATTAGGCTGTCGTGGTCCGGTAACCAGAATTGACTGTCCCACGCGGAAGTGGAATGGCTATGTCAATTGGCCCATCGGCGCTAGCACCTGCATTGGTTGTACCCAATTTGGCTTTCCTGACCAGATGGCACCCTTTGTGAGTTTTGAGATGGTGAAGGAGGGAGTACATGGTGAAGCGGGTAGTGATTAACCCAGTAACGAGGCTAAGTGGCTTTATGGAGCTGGAGGTGTGGATCGAGAATCATCGCGTGGTGGAAGCAAGAACCAAAGGCATGTTGTTTCGGGGATTTGAACAGATGATGGTGGGGCGGAATCCTTTTGATGCCATCTATTTGACGCAACGAATTTGTGGGATCTGCTCTTCTGCCCATTCTGTAGCTTCATCCACTGCCCTCGAAGCTGCACTACAGATCCGTCCCACAGAACAGGGGCGGTATCTTCGTGATATTATCCATGGCTGTGAATTCTTGCAGAATCATATCCGCCATTTCTATCAGTATTCTCTTCCGGACTTTGTGAAGATGCCAGAAGCGTATCCCCTTTATCAGAATGAGCAGCAGGATTATCGTCTGCCAAAAAGATTAAACGATCGTTTAGTTCAACATTATCTAGATTCCCTTCCCATTAGCCGCAATGCGCATACCATGCTAGCTGTTTTAGGAGGGAAGGCTCCCCATAACCATGGCATTTTTGTAGGTGGGGGCACGAGACCCGCTACCGTGGATAAAATGATTCAAATGAAATCCATATTAGCAGAGATCCAAGCGTTCATTGAAGAGGTGATGATTCCTGATGCCTATACCATCGCAGAATACTACGATGAGTACTTTACCTTCGGGAGGGGACTAGGCAATTTTCTCTGCATGGGGGCATTTGCCAACTACGAGGAACTAGGAACATTGTACGTCGACGCAGGGGTGTATAAGGATGGTGAGTTCGCACCCTTTGATCCTCTGGGGATCAGCGAGTCCATCGCTTACTCCTGGTATGCTGGACAGGAATCGTATACTCCCTTTGAAACCATACCCGAGCCAGACCGCAATCAATCCGCTGCCTATAGCTGGGTGAAGGCACCTCGTTATGAGGGACTGCCCTTTGAAGTAGGACCCTTAGCGCGTCTCTGGTTAGCTGGTGAATATCGCCATGGTATCTCTGCCATGGATCGCAGTATTGCCCGTGTCTTGGAGGCAAAGAAGATCACGGAGGTACTCACGATTTTACTAGAGCACCTCGCTCTAGATGTGACGGGGCAGAAGGTATGGAAGCTTCCCCAGCAAGGAGAGGGAGCAGGCTTAGTAGAGACAACGCGAGGTTCACTAGGGCATTGGTTGAAAATTGAGGATCAGAAGCTCTCCTTTTATCAGATTATTACCCCTTCTGCATGGGACTTTTCAGCGCGAACAGTAGAAAATCGAGGTACTGCAGAGCAGGCACTCATCGGTACTCCCATTCAAGATCCTGATCATCCCATTGAGTTAGGGCGGATCATTCGTTCTTTCGATCCCTGTATGTCCTGTGCCACCCATGTATATCAACCGCATAAACCACCTCTCTACCAAAAGGTGCAGGGTACATGATGAAGAGATGTCTCGTTCTCGGTATTGGCAATCGTCTGATGATGGATGATGGAATTGGGATCTACATGGTGGAGGCCTTGCAGGAACAGTATAGTGAGGAGATCCGACGGGGTGATCAGGTGACCAAGCTTGTCATCGGAGAGAGCGACTTGGATTATTGTGTGGAACAAGTGCTCCAAGTCGCTCTCTTTATTATTGTAGACGCTGCCCAGTTAGGGAAGAAACCAGGGGAGATTACACTTCTACCCTTCCATCAGCTCTCTTCCTTATCACTTCACCATTCTGCCCATGATCTTCACCTGTTTCATTTATTGCAGGTGATGGAGCAGGTAGAGCAGCAGAAGATCACCGGTTATCTCCTAGGTATTGAGCCATATGAAATCCGCTTTCATTGGGGCTTAAGCGATCTGTTACAAGATCAATTTCCGATGATGCTGGAAGAGATGAAGACAACACTTGCTACCCTGGGGATATTAGATTGACTAGAATCAGCTTTAACTAAACTAACCAAGAAGTCTCCCACTTCTAGTGTTAGGTAAGTGATGAGTAGTTCGCTAACGCTGCTTCTCATTCTAAGGAGAAACCGGCTTTGACTGGCGCATTCCTCTTTTGCTGTTGAATCCATTCCCAAGTGGCATCTCAGTCCATGGTGTAACTTGCTAGCTCAATAGGAACTCTTCGATCAATCACTTCGCTTCAGGTAGCTCACTCCACTTATGAAGATTGGTAGGAGCCTGGTAGCTTTTCATTCGTTCGAGGAGTAGGACAGGATCCTTTTCAACGATAAGCATGGAAGCTTGTCTTTGTGGGATGAAGCCACCCTTCACCGCATTATTAACCATATCGATGAGAGGCTGGTAGTAGCAGTCGATATTAAGCAGGCCCACAGGTTTATGGTGAATCCCTAACTGGCCCCAACTTACTGCCTCAAATACTTCTTCTAGTGTTCCATAGCCTCCAGGTAAGGCGATGAATGCATCAGAGAGTTCACCCATCTTTGCTTTTCTGGCATGCATATCTGCAACCTCATAGAGCTGTGTGAGTCCACGATGGATTACCTCTTCACGGAAGAGCCCCTTGGGCATTACACCGATTACCTGGCCGTTCTCTTCCAGCATTGTGTTGGCGATCCGCCCCATTAAGCCCAATCTAGAACCACCATATACGAGACCCATATTACGCTTCATCAGTTCTTCGCCTAACTGAATGGCGATGGCTTCATATTTTGGATTTGTGCCTGGGTTAGATCCAGCAAATACGCAAACATACTTCATCTAAATTCCTCCATAACTACTACATATAGTAAAAAATAGATAATCATACTACTATATGTTAATATACTGGGAGGAAAATCACAAGAATTAATTATTAGATTCGATGCCTAACTCCTTCAAGATGGTATTAGTTCCACGTACAGCAGAAGCGATACAATCACTTAAGCCAGCTCCATAAAAGGAACTCCCTGCTACATAGAGACCAGGATGGTCCTGTAATCGTGCTTCTATCTGATGGACGCAGTCTAGATGCCCCAATTCATACTGAGGACGCCCTTGAACCCAGCGATAGATCCGTTGTACAACGGGATCTGCAGTGATTCCAAGAATATCGTTCAACTCCATCTTGATGATGTCGAGGATATGCTCGTTATCTCGTTGTACCAGCTCAGGATTGGCATAGCCTCCGATGAAAATACGTAAAAGCATATAATCATCATTGGGAACGCGATGATCCCATTTCAATGAACTGAAGGTGATGGCTGAGATATTGCGTTGCTCCCGCACTGGAATGGTAATACCATACCCAAGGGGGAGTTGGGGTAAATCAGCTTTACGATAGCCTAAAGAGATGGCTGCTGAGGAGGTAAACGGGATTTTTCCAAGCAGTTGAGCCAGTTCTTCATCGATCCCATTCAGTAGTTTGGTAGCGATATTGGCACCCGCTGTCACGACCACAGCATCGGCATTGATTTCCTCACCATTTTGGAGGAATATCCGATAGGGTGTCTGTTCACCTTTTTCAATCCTTGCTACAGCAGTCCCTGTATGGATGCTGTCAGGGGATAAGGCCTTTTCCAATGCAGAGGTCAGTTCTGTCATTCCATGCTGGAAGGTGAGAAAGGGTGGTTTTCTATTTGTTGAAGCTGGGTTCACTTGCTTCATACGTTTCTTCATCGCCCGTTTCATGTGGAGAATGGCAAGGATGATACTGCGATGCTCTCTTTCCATCTCTAGGAAGCGGGGGAAGGTAGCTTGTAAACTCATACTATTTGGGTTATTGGAGTGGATACCGCCAACGAGGGGACCAATCAATTTTTCTAGCATTTCATTACCAAGACGACGATTGATAAAGCTGGCGAGACTTTCATCCTGTTGATTAGGCCTTGCAGGGATAAAGAGATCTCCTAGGGCGCGGAACTTTCCTCGCCATGAGATGATCGGGTTTCTAGCAAAATCCATGATTTTAAAAGGCATCAACAATGCCACACCATCAGGTAGTTGGTGAATTTGATTATCCGAAAGCACATAGGAGCCACGATGGGTGGTATTGGTTCCCATCACATTTGCACTAATACCAAGCTGTTCACTGATTTTCATCACCTCAGGCTTACGGCTGATGAAGCTATCGGGCCCTCCTTCGATGATGAAGCCATCCACATTCTCGGTAATCACCTTTCCGCCCAAGCGCTCCTCCTTTTCAATCAGCTGATAGTCCAGTTCATCAGGATGCTCCTGCTTCTGCTGTTCAAGTAGGTATGCAACGGTTAATCCTGTAATGCCTCCGCCAATAATGGCTACGTGTTTCACCTTTTATCTCTCCCATCGTTGTTCCAATCCTTTGTTGTTCCAATCCTTGGCTTTAGTATATCAATCCTTCCAGGGAATGAGCAATTAAACATCAACAAAGCACCCAATTCAGCAAAAAAATGAATGGGTGCGACAATGTATTATTACCTCATGATCGGTTCTGTTGAAATGCCAAGCTGATTTAACAGCTTCTCTGTAACATGTATACCAGAAGCAACACAGTCACTGACACCTGCTCCATAATAGGAGCTACCTGCCAAATAAAGACCAGGATACTGCATGACTTGATTTTCGATCTGCTTTACACGTTCCACATGACCGAGGGTATACTGGGGACGACTATGGAACCAACGATAGATCCGATGGATCACTGGAGCAGCCTGGATATCCAGCATCTCTTGTAATTCTGCCTGGATGATTTGTAGGATGGTTGCATCATCTTGGAAGGCTAACTCAGGACTACTATAACCTCCTGCTAATGCTCGAATTAAGGTATATTTCTCACTGGGTACACGATGATCCCACTTTAAGGAGCTGAAATTAATGGCCGTCGTATGTCGTTTCTCACTGGCTGGGATGGTAATGCCTAAGCCATATGGGAGATTGGGAAGATCCTGCGTTCGATATCCTAAAGACACAGAGGCGGATGAAGTAAAAGGGATGGTCTGTAGTAATTGGCTGAGCTGCTGATCCCATTCTTCCACCATGGAAGCAAAGTGATTAGCACCCACTGCCATAATCACAGCGTCAAACTCCCTCAACTCTCCATTCTCAAGCTGTAAGGTAAAGTGTCCTGCAGCTTGCTGGCGAATGGAGGTAACACCTGTATTCACGTGAATACTAGAAGGAGAAAGTTTCTCCTCAATGGCATTGCTTAGTTCACCCATTCCATTGATGAAGCTAAGAACTGGACTACGCCGACCTGTTGCATTGCCTTTGCTACCACTTTGCGAGTTATTGCGTTTTTTTGCAGCGCGCTTCATCTGAAGCATAGCTAGAATTAGACTACGATGCTCTTGCTCCATTTGGAGAAAACGTGGAAAGGTTGCCTGTAGGCTCATTACCTCAGGATCAATGGAATGAATGCCACCTACCAGTGGACCCACCACCTTCTCCAGCATTTCATTGCCAAGACGGCGGTTGATAAAGCTAGCCAAGGACTCATCACCACCCTTTGCTTTCGCTGGAATGAAGAGATCCCCTAAAGCTCGTAGTTTTCCACTCCAAGAAAGGAGGGGAGTGCGAGCAAAGTCAGTAAATTTAAAGGGGAGTAGCATGGCGACGCCATCTGGTAAGCGGTAAACCTGGTTATCATAGAGAACATAAGAACCACCATGGTTCATATCAGGGCTTAATCGACGTGCTTCTAAACCTAAGTGCTTGATTAACCAGTTCACCTCAGGTTTGAAGGTGACATAGCTATCGGTGCCACCTTCAATGGTGAAGTCATCATCATGCTCTGTCATTAGCATTCCGCCTAAGCGCGGGCTTTTTTCAAATAGCTGGTAGGCTAGTACATTGGGATGCTCTTTCTTCACTTGCTCTAGGATATAGGTAGCTGTCAAGCCGGTTATTCCACCACCGATCACGGCTACATGTTTCATCGTTGCTCCCCCTTACCTCATGACCTAATTATCAGCCATTTGCCAGTCATATTGTGAATATTATCACAAGAAAAGAATTAAGGCAATCTGACTTCAAGTGGGGTATCGAACTCCATGGGTAACCAATCTTCTTGATCATTAGATTAAAAGCGTGATGCGTGTGAGAACCTAAAAGATATTCTTACATTCTTAATGGAAGGAGGGGTGTACAATGGAATGGAACTTTCTCTTTCGACTGGATTATTTAAAAACCAAAGGGGAGGAGCGGAATCTTAAGGGAGTTCTGTTTACCCATGATGATAAGCTACCAACAATCGTGGATCTCCAAAATTTTCTGCTGGATATGGGATATCAAGTGGATCTCAAGGATGCGGGTCAACTGATTTTTATTGATAATAATCCCCAGAATCCAGTGGAGATTCGAATTGTGGATATCAGATCGGCTGATGCGGAGGAAGAGGTAAAACCAGACCTTTGGTTAAGACGGTTAGCGGAGCAGTTCCGTAATGAAAAGTTCTAAAGATTTTCTCAAGATTGTATTCAGATGATCCTCATAAGTTCTACATAACCATCCCTTATCATGGAAGATGAACAGAGATGAAGGGAGGACTTCCAATGATGAGATATGGCTGTGATTATGGATTGGGTCTTTTTGGAGGAGGCTGGTATGGCATGATTTTCATGCTGCTTATTGCTGCACTGCTCATCTTTATTGTGTATAAGCTTTTTAATAATCAAGCATTGCGAGCACGGACGGGAACTGAAAATTCTCTTGAAGTTCTCAATGAGCGTTTTGCTCGTGGCGAGATTGATGAAGAGGAGTATCAGCGGAAAAAGTCCCTATTAAACAAGCGTTAACATAGAATTAGCAGAGTACCGAATATCAATTGTATAAATGTGATGAAGCCATCCTACTTCTCTAGCTTTACGACAAAGACGAGGGCAGTAGGATGGCTTCTGCATTCTTAAAAAAAGATCGTATATAGCATCATGGTGGCCAGCATAGTAGTCATGACATAGCTAGGATGTCGAAAAAGTCGGATGAGTACGGAGGACGCCTTCATATTCTCATGAATCACCCGAGCAAGAATATGCAGGATGATGAAATGAATTCCAAGGTGGAGGATGAGAAAAAGATGGAGTGTGAGCTGGTATTGATGTTGAGGAATCATGGCACCTGTCATTGCACCCATCATGCCTCCCATCATCCCGGACATGCTCCCCTCAAGCAGTGCTCTTGATCCAAAAGGAAGGGCAGCAATGATCGTCAAACCGATGGAGAGGATCATAGCCAGCCATAGGGCAGTGAGAAAGGGGAGCTGTAAGAGCAATGCAATCACTAATCCTGTACTAAAACCCCCCTGCATTCCTACAACAGAAGGTATACTAGCGAGCTCGTGATGAAAGCTGGTTGTCCGGTAACGGAATCCAAGAAAGATTAGTATCACTGTTAAACTAAAGGCAAGGAAAGCTAATGTGGCAGGTCCCATCATCATTCATCCTCCTTAATATCCCATCTCTATGAATATATGTGGGACAAGGGGATGCAATGTCTATGGAAGATCGATGAGCATGAAGCGAGCCTCCGTACTGGCGATGAGGGATAATTGGGCTATCTCTGTTATTCTTGCGCTATCACGCTGCTTTAATGGAAGACCACCATGGATAACCAGCTCTCCATCGAGGACAAAGAGAAAGATACGCCGCCCTTCTGCCTGCTTGAAGGTGAGCTCTTGACCTGCTTCCAGTTGAGAAAGGTAAATGGTTAAATCCTGATGAATATGGGCTACCTCAGCCGATGTTGGCTTCTTCGTCACAACAGGTAGTAGATTATTCTTCATCTTTGCGATCTCGTAGCTCGTTTTTTCATAAGAAGGTGTGAGTCCACGTGTATCTGGAAGGAACCAGAGCTGGAGTAGATTAACCTCCTCATCGTTAGATGGATTCATCTCAGAGTGGAAGATTCCAGTTCCTGCAGACATCCTTTGGATCTCTCCGAAAGTGGTAGTAGCACGATGTCCATGACTATCCTCATGCTGTAGATAGCCGCTAAGGACGATACTGACGATCTCCATCTCCTGATGGGGATGCATACCGAATCCGCGAGCAGGCTGAATGATATCATCATTAAGTACGCGTAATGGACCGAATTTTAAGTTATTCGGATCATAATATTCAGCGAAAGAGAAACTAAAATTACTGTGTAACCAATCATGCTGTGATGTGAACCGAGAATCTGCCGGGTAGATTTCAATCAATTTTGATCATCTCCTTATGGGAAGAGAATGGCATCGAGTGCATATTGACCAGGTCCTGATAGGGCAACCCCAACAGCAACAGCAAGGAGAACTAAATTGAGTTCATAGCCATTGTTGGATGCCCAGAAGCCATTGGCTCCATGGACCTTAAGGATTGCTACCAACATCGTTCCTGCGATTAGAATCCCACCGATCGGTGTAAGCAATCCTAGGGCAAAGAAGGCACCGCCAAGGAATTCACCAAGACCAGCCAATACAGCCATGGCTACGCCTGGCTTAATCCCGATGGATTCAAAGAATTGACCTGTTCCTTTTGGTCCGTAACCACCGAACCAACCAAAGAGTTTTTGTGCACCATGGGCAACGAAGGAAAGACCAATGACTAAACGGATGATTAATAGACCTGTACTTAACACAAGAAACCACTCCTCTAAATTATCTTATTTTCATATATCTCGAATTCAAGATATTAGAGAAAAAAGAGATAAAACCATTAGAGGTTCTGAGCATGCAGACCTAGCTTTTTTAAATGATTGATTAATAATTGCTTTTCATCCATGGTAAGACAAGAAAAAATGGACTCAATCGCCTTGCGATGGTGTGGAAAGATTTCCTGCATTAGCTCTTCACCTTGTGAAGTGATCACAGCATAGATGACGCGTCGGTCCTTAGGACAAGGTTGACGCTTCAGCAGTTCCTTCTGTTCTAACTTATCCACCACATAGGTAATACTACCGCTGGATAGCAAGATTTTCTTCCCAATCTGTTGAATGGCTTGGGGTCCTTTATGAAAGAGTAGCTCAAGGACAGCGAACTCCGTTGGATTGAGACCATAGTGTTGGATATCCTCCTCCAACCGATCAGCAACAGCTCGATTGGCGCGAGATAATACGATTAATAGCTTAAGGGATAGGTCATCTTCTAGCTGTAATTGAGATGGCTCCATGGATTATCAACCCTTCAATAATATCTTGAATTCAAGATAAATAATAATTGGTTTTCATGAAAATGTCAAGGGGGTGGGTCTGTTTGTTGATGACCTAGGAATAGGAGAGTTTGATGTAGAATAGAAACACTTACAATTTCATTATAAAGGAGTATGATAATTGCCATGAACGCGGAGGAATTGAAGCGACGATTAAGACAATTGCAGGACAATGATTATGCTGATTTAAGGATTGAAGATGGCTTCCCACTCTGTCTCTCCATGCTTTCATACATTGGACACCCAGATGGAGAATTGCGTGATCAATTGATCTACAGGACATATGCACAGCTTATTCTTCAAAACTATTTGTCCAATGAACAGCTAGGAGAACTCTTGGTACGATGCATGCAGGATGATTATCTTTTAGCAGGGATTGGAAGTAAGGATAATGATACAGTCTTTACCCGTGCTTTTACTGCGCTTCTTGTGGCCTTGTTATTGATGGAGGATACTCAATCTTCATTTATTCTTAGGGAACAGTTTCAGCAATTGACAACGAGGCTACTAAATTATGTCGAAGATGAGCAGGATTATCGAGGCTATGTGAAGGGAAAAGGCTGGGCGCATAGTATGGCTCATGTAGCTGATGCAATGGAGGTGTTAGTAAGAAATCCAAAATTAGCAAACAATGAATTCACATCCATCGCCAGTATCTTACTAGATAAGATATTAGTCCATGAAATCGTTTATCAAGATGAAGAGGATGAACGGATGGTTTCCCCATTCATTGCCATGCTAGAGCGAGGGTGGGAAGAGAAGGAACTCATTGAAGTATTAGAAGAGAAGATAAAAAAGAGCATCCGATTAAAGGACGAATTACCAGTCCCTGATAAGTATCATCAGATGCTCAATATGAAGCTATTTTTACGCAGTTTGTATTTTAGGATTTACAGAGAAAAGAAATGGTCATATCTTACTGGAGAGCTGGAACGACTACTTCCCTTCGTCTCCCCAACATTCAACAGTGGTTAAGCCTTCAATGCTAGAGGCATGGAAAACAGGTTCCATGCCTGCTTTCTTTTGGCGGCGATAATCTTGTAAGGCAAGAAATGCGATTCGACCAAGTAACCCGATGGCGATGAGGTTGAGTAAGGCCATTAATCCCATAAACAGGTCAGCCATGTCCCAAACAATTTCAATCTTAGCTCCTGAGCCATAAAAAACCATACCTACCACGAGGAAACGATAAATGAACAGCCATACCTTACTTGTTCTAATAAATGCAATATTGGTTTCTCCATAGTAGTAATTTCCAATCACAGAGCTAAATGCAAATAGGAAGACGATAATAGCCACAAAGCTGGTCGCCCATGAACCCATGTGAGTACTCAAAGCTGCTTGGGTAAGCTCAATACCGGTTAAATCAGGGTTTCCATAATTGCCAGCTAATAGAATAATAAATGCTGTGGCGCTGCAGACAATCAGTGTATCGGTAAAGACACTTAGAGCTTGAACCAATCCCTGCTTTACAGGATGACTTACCTCAGCAGTTGCAGCTGCATTCGCGCCACTACCCATGCCTGCTTCATTAGAGAAAAGACCACGCTTAATCCCCATCATCAGTGCAGCTCCAATCCCTCCACCAATGGCTTGATTAATACCAAAGGCGCTGCTGAAGATGGTCATGAAGATACCTGGCACCTGAGTAATGTTGATTAGCATGATAAATAGTGCAATGAGAACATAGCCCCCTGCCATAATGGGTACCATCCATTCTGTTACCCGGGCGATCCGTTTCACCCCACCGAAGATTACAATAGCAGTAAGAAGAGCAAGAATAAGACCCATCCAATCGCGGTCGATCCCATAAGCATTATTAAAAGCAAGGCTGATGGTATTGGCTTGAACAGAATTAAAGACAAAGCCAAAACATAAGGTGATTAACACAGCAAAGAGGATACCCATCCATCTGCGGTTAAGACCCTTCTCCATGTAATAGGCGGGGCCACCACGGTATCCTTTTTCGTCCTTCACCTTATAAATCTGGGCAAGAGTACTCTCCACGAAGCTGGAAGCAGCGCCGATTAATGCGATGATCCACATCCAGAAGACAGCGCCAGGCCCCCCTGTGGCAATAGCGAGAGCTACCCCAGCTAGATTGCCAGTACCTACTCGCGCTGCTGTTCCGATACTAAATGCTTGGAAGGAGGTGATCCCTTTCTTCTCTTTGCTGCCCTTCGTACCTTGCCCTAAGAGACGAAACATCTCTCCAATCATGCGGAATTGAACAAAATTGCTTCTGATTGTAAAGTACATGCCTAATCCAATCAGTAGAATAATCAATACATAAGTCCATAAAATGTCGTTGCTTACAGAAACAATGCTTTCTAATATCTTCATTATGACCCCCCTTGTTTTTTTTGGAATATGAATCGCTTAGGAGAATGAATTGTTCACTACTGCATCTAATAAGTTCTATATTAGAAAGATTATAGCAATATTACAAGACGATTCTCAATAATCAGGTAATGGAAGTTACCCTCCCAAGATAACATGTAGATTTTACTATTTTTGCCATGGACAAGTAGTTTAATTTCGTAACCTCCATAGCTTTCCTCTCGACAAGTGCCGATCCCGTTGATCGGTACTTTTTATGTTTGTTTCTCCCTTTATGCATGATGCTGTAATTGACGCAGGAGATAGAACATCCGACCACTCAAGGTTACTGCACCAGCAGCAAGGCCTGTTATCAATCCCACCCAATAACCGAATGGACCAAGTGAGGTATAGTTGGACAATATAAAGCCGAGAGGTAGGCCGATAATCCAATAGGAAATCATCGCCATGATAAAGATCCAATTCACATCCTTGAAGCCTCGTAATGCACCTTGTAATGGTGCTGCAACAGCATCGGAAAGCTGAAAAAAGATGGCATATATCAAGAAATGTTGGGTAAGAAGAAGCGTGTCATGATCCTTTGTAAAGAACCCCGCCACATTAGCACGGAAGAGATAGATGAATACAGCAAGTAATAAGCCAAACAATACAGCAAGTGTAATACCAATCTGAATATATACTTTGGCATCTTGGTAACGCTTTGCGCCAGCTTCATAGCCCACGACGATGGTAAGTGCCATGGAGATACTTAAGGGTACCATGTAGAGGAAGGACTCAAACGTCATGGCTCCTTGGTGAGATGCAATGGTAATGGTATCGTATGAACTCATCAAGAGGGTAACAGCAGCAAAGATGCTAGTCTCAAAGAAAAGAGCAAGGCCGATGGGCATACCTACCTTTAATAGCTCCTTCCAAACTGCTAAGTCCACAGGAAAGCGTCCCTGTAAAATTTGATATTCATTAAGTGCTGGAAGTCTTCGAAGCAAGAATCCTGTGACGAGAACGATAAAGAGATAGGTAAGTGCTGTAGCATATCCTGCACCGATCCCGCCTAGGCGCGGGAAACCTAGCTTACCAAAGATGAGAAGATAGTTCAGTAGAACATTGACAGGGAGTGCAATCAAAGTAATAAACATGGTAACGCGAGTATGTCCCAACGCATCGATGGTTGACCGTAGGATCTGAAACATAAATAGTGGGATGATTCCTGTAGTTAAACCAATCAAGTAATGCTTCGCCACGTAGCGGACATGCTCTTCAATGCTCATCCCATTTAAGATGATGTCTAGGAGAAAGAACCCAATGAAATAGACGAAAAGGGCGATTACGACAGCCACATAAAGACCTTGTCGAACATAGAAGGCGATCTTTTTTTGCTCGCCTGCGCCTAATTGTTGTGCAACAATGGGCGTCATGGCGATGAAGATCCCATTCAAACCAGCGAAGATGGGTAGCCATAGACTAGAGCCAATAGCAACTCCAGCCAGTTCGCCCGGACCTACATGCCCTGACATCATCGTATCTACGATATTCATGGAGAAAAGGCCGATTTGCGAGATGAAGATGGGAAAGAGGATGATCCAGAATTGAGAGATTTTTTCTTGGAGGGAGTAGGTCTGCTGCATAGATAACACTCCTTACGTCATACATATGCTAGTGCATATGCATCCGATCAACTACGATACGTAGGATAGTAGCATAGCGGAGAAAGAAAGTAAATGGGAATGGAAAGTAAGTAACCTATATAGCATAAAATATCAAAAGATGGTACACTATAATCGAAAAGTAAAATAATGTCTATAAATGGAGAGAGACGTTGCCCTACACCATTCCTGGTAGGGTGTTGGCGTTCTCTTTTATTTTTCCTTCATATAAATGAATTGCTTATAGAGAGAAGGCACTAAAAAGGGATGCTAGAAATATTGAATGGAAAAAAGAGGAGAATATCAGAAGAGGAGGCTTACAATGTCTAGCGGAATGTCAGCAAGGCAACGCGTACATATGCTTCAAGCTATGGAGAAGGAAGCATATGATCTATTAATCATTGGCGGAGGAATTACAGGAGCAGGTATTGCCTTGGATGCTCAAACACGAGGATTGAAGACAGCTCTTTTAGAGATGCAGGATTTTGCTAGTGGAACATCTAGTCGTTCCACGAAGCTCGTTCATGGTGGTCTTCGTTATCTTAAGCAAGGAAAAGTAAAGATGGTAGCTGAGGTAGGACGGGAACGGACCATTGTATATGAAAATGGCCCTCATGTGACACAGCCAGAGTGGATGCTTCTTCCCTTTTATGAAGGTGGTACATTTGGTCCACTCAGCACATCATTAGGGTTATGGCTCTATGATCGATTAGCGGGAGTGAAAGGCGTTGAACGAAGGCGGATGCTCAATGTAGAAGAGACCCTCGAATTGGTTCCTAGTCTAAAGAAAGAAGGGTTAAGAGGGAGCGGGCTCTATGTGGAGTATCGTACTGATGATGCTCGCTTAACCATTGAGGTATTAAAGAGCGCAGTAGTCTACGGAGCGGAGATGGTTAATTATACCAAGGTGGTTCAGCTACGCTATGAAGAGAACCGAGTGGTCGGTGTCGTTGCGGAGGATCAGCTTACAGGTGAACAGTATGAAATTAATGCTAAAAAAATCGTTAATGCCACAGGACCCTGGGTGGATTACCTACGGGAGATGGATGGCTCGAAGCAAGGGAAGACCTTACATGTAACGAAGGGTGTACATCTTGTTTTCGATCAAGGAAAGTTTCCCTTATCTCATGCAGTCTATTTTGATACACCCGATGGACGAATGGTTTTTGCCATTCCCCGTGATGGGAAAACCTATGTAGGTACTACGGACACCAACTATGATGGCGATTATGCTCGACCCCAAATGTCAGAGGCTGACCTCAACTATCTGCTACGTGCGGTGGATTATATCTTTCCAGAGCTGAAAATCAAGCCAAAGGATATGGAATCGGGCTGGGCTGGGTTACGGCCATTGATTCATGAGGAAGGTCGTGATCCTTCGGAAATCTCGCGGAAGGATGAGATCTTCATTTCACCAAGTGGTCTCATCTCCATTGCAGGAGGAAAATTAACGGGATATCGGAAAATGGCAGAGAATGTTGTGAACCAAGTAGTTGCTCAATTACAACAGATAGGTTTCGGTGAGATAGGTCCATGTCGTACGAAGGAATTACCCATCTCAGGAGGTGAAGTGGGAGGCTCCCATGGATATTCACAATTCATTTTGCAAAAGTGTAGGGAAGGTATGGATCTTGGCTTAACGAAAGAGGAAGCAGAGTATTGGATCAATCAGTACGGTTCGAATATCGATCGTCTATTTCAGATTTATCGCCACTTCACTGCAGAACAGCAGGCATCTTCCTTGGACGGAGAAATTTCAATCCCCTTAAATATCCTTGTTCCACTTCAGTATGGAATGGAGTATGAGATGGTGGTGAAGCCCAGTGATTTTTTGATTCGGAGAAGTGGCGCTCTTCTCTTCAATATTGAGATGGTCCAGCAGTGGAAGGAACAGATTATCGATTATATGGCAGCATACCTTCATTGGTCGAAGGAGGTCCAACAAAACTATCGCGATGAACTGATGACAGAGTTGGAAGCAGTGGTATCAGCTGTCCCGACTTCATAGATTGTGTAGTGCAACATTGACATGAAAGGAGCTACGGTCATGATCGAAAACATCGATACCATCACCATGCTAGGTCGCTTAATTCTCGCAGCCATCTTAGGCGGTTTGATCGGCTGGGAGCGTGATCTTCGGAATAAGCAAGCTGGTTTGAAAACCAATTTACTGGTTTCAGTAGGTTCTGCCTTGGTGATGATGCTATCCACCTATGGCTTTCTTGATGTGGAGAACCATCCCAATGCTCGCTTTGATCCAACACGACTGGCTCATGGTGTAATCAGTGGGATTGGATTCTTAGGGGCAGGTGCCATTCTCCGACAAGCCAATCACATCGTTACTGGCCTAACCACAGCAGCTATGCTTTGGGTAGTAGCTGCCATCGGCTTATGTGTAGGGGCTGGCTATTATACACCTGCCATTGTCACAACGCTCTTGGTCTTGTTTAGTGTAAGTATTCTCGGGGAGATTGAAGGGCGCTTCTTAGTTCCGAAGAAGCTTAGTGAGCTCTGGATAGTGATGGATGATCGACCGGGTCTCATCCATCAAATCTTAAAGATTGTCAGGGAGCATGGGATGGATGTTCAGCACTTGACGGTTTCCGATCATGATCTACTTGAAGAAGGGCGGCTTGGTGTGGGTATTCGAGGGCGTTATAGTGCCCGTTTCGATTGGGCCAATGTTACTGCACAATTAAAGATGGTTGCAGGGGTCAAGCATGTAGAATGTGAGATGCCCATCCTCTCCTATAGTGGAAAGGAACGGGAATGAAAGCAAAATTATAAATATTTTTACAATAAATTGACATGGAATTGAATAAGTTATCGTAAGATGAGAGATGTTCCAACTGGAGCAGAGAAAGTAATGGTGAGGGGGATATCTAGCGTGAAACAAGTAGAACTAAGGGATATTTCCAAGTCATATGATCAAAAAACAACCGTCATTCAAAATGTGAATGTCACCATTGAGCCAGGCGAGTTTTTTGTTCTAGTTGGTCCTTCGGGCTGTGGGAAGAGCACCATGCTTCGAATGATTGCAGGGTTAGAGGAGATTACATCTGGTGAATTATATATCGGGAATACTTTGGCAACCCAGCTACACCCCAGTAAACGAGAGATCTCCATGGTTTTTCAAAACTATGCACTCTATCCTCATCTTACAGTGGAGGAGAATATTGTTTTTGGGTTAAAGGTTCGGAAGGTGCCGAAGGTAGAGCGGAAGAAGCGCTGCTTTGATGTGGCAGAGATGCTTGGCCTTATGCCTTATTTAAAGCGAAAGCCTCGTGAGCTTTCAGGTGGGCAACGGCAGCGGGTGGCGCTTGCTCGTGCCATTGTGAATGAGTCCCCTATCTGCTTAATGGATGAGCCATTATCCAATTTGGATGCGAAGCTACGTGCCTATATGCGCTCAGAAATTCGTCAGATTCAACGGCGTTTAGGGATCACCATGATCTATGTGACCCACGATCAGATCGAGGCTATGACCATGGGCGATCGCATGATGATATTGGATCATGGCATAGTACAACAGATAGGCACACCACTGGAGATTTACAATCAGCCAGCCAACCCATTTGTTGCCACTTTTATTGGTTCACCACCGATGAATCTAGCTGAAGCCTACTGGTCTCAGCAGGGCTCCATTCAGCTCGAAGGGCTTTCTTCGATTCCTGTCCCTGCATCCTCATCTCTTCCCCTTCGAGATGGCGAGAAGATCATCGTTGGTGTCCGACCTGAATTGATTCAACCGGCTGAGGGGTCAGGCCAGGGCATTGGAGTCAATCAGAGCACTGTAGAGATTATCAATGTTGAGGTTTTAGGTCATGAGACCATTGCGACATTCCAGGTACAAGGGCAGGCTTGGCATGCAAAGTGGAGTGGGCAATGGCGTGTTCAAGTTGGGGATCAGCTCCCGATCCGTTTGGATTATCAGGCACTCTGTCTCTTTCATGGCGAGACGGGCAAGCTACTAAAGGCGCCAGCTAATGGTGAACGGACCTTACTTGCAGATGAGGTGATGGCATGAATCATCATGCTCAATTTCAACCTCAGCTTGAGCTGAAGCAACGTTCTCAACTGAATTGGTGGAAGAGAACAGTGGGACTACGCGTTGCCCTACTCTATCTTTTACCATCCATCATTCTCTTCACCATCTTTGTCTTTTATCCCATGGTGAAGACCATCTACTTAAGCTTTTTCTTAACCGACCAACGAGGTGATCCCGCGCTCTTTGTTGGTTTAGAGAACTATACATATCTATTGACATCGGAAAGTTTTGCCAAAAGTGTTCAGGCAACCTTTCTCTTTGTCATTTATACGGTACCATCCAGTGTGATGCTGGCCTTATATCTCGCCTTATTAGCCAATGAGAAGCTGAAGGGAATTGGCTTTTTCCGAACCATCTTCTCCTCCACCATGGGGATCTCAGTAGCCGCCTCATCGGTGATCTGGCTTTTCTTTTTCCATCCAAGCATCGGTGTACTAAACCGTCTCCTTGCCTTGTTCGGACTAGAGCAGATCGAATGGTTGCTCGATCCCACTTGGGCATTGATCTCAATTGCTATTATTACGATCTGGATGAACACGGGCTTTACCTTCTTAATTTTATTGGGAGGACTACAGAATATTGATGAGCATCTCTATGAGAGTGCTCGGATTGATGGTGCTAACTACTGGTATCAGTTACGGCGGATCACCTTGCCAATGCTCTCGCCTACCCTGTTCTTTGTAATGACCATCACCTTAATCAATTCCTTTCAAACGTTTGGACAAGTGGATATTTTAACGAAGGGTGGTCCTTCCAATGCCACCAATGTAATCGTCTATTCCATTTATCGTGATGCCTTTATCAACTACCAGTTTGGGACAGCCAGTGCACAGGCCGTACTCCTCTTTCTATGTATCCTTGTGGTGACCATCCTCCAATTCAAACTGGGTGAGAAAAGGGTGCATTATCAATGAGTCCCTTCAAAAAGGTTTTATACTATGGTTTATTAACCATCTCAGCACTCATCCTTTTCTTTCCCATCATCGTTGCATCGATGATTAGCTTCATGGATGGGGCAGAGATTTTGCGTGGGACTTTCATTCCTAATTCATGGAAATTGGATAACTATGTGCAAGCCTTCATGAGCGTACCCTTGCTGCGTTATCTCTGGAACAGCTTCCAAGTCTCCTTCTTGGTTATGATCGGTCAATTAGTGATTGCAAGCTTAGCAGCCTATGCCTTTGTCTTTATTCAGTTCAAGGGAAGGAATTTTCTCTTCTTTCTCTTCATCTCTACGATGATGATCCCTTGGGAAGCTACGATGATTCCCAACTACCTAACCATTCAACAGCTCGATTGGATCGATCGTTTACCAGCATTGACCATACCCTTCTTCGCCACGGCATTTGGCACCTTCTTATTGCGTCAGCACTTTAAAACCATTCCCTATGAGCTGATTGAAGCTGCCCAGATGGAAGGCTTGAATCGCTTCCAAATCTATCTTCGCGTGGTGGTTCCTGTCTCTCGAATCAGCTTCGTCACCTTAGGTGCTTATGCTTTTCTAACGACATGGAATATGTATCTATGGCCTTTGCTAGTGACCAATGATGAAAAGGCTGTACGAACAGTACAGATTGGTCTTAAGCAGATGCAGAGTCAAGAAATAAGTACCGCTTGGGGGGTGGTGATGGCTGGAGCAATTGTTGTTGTGATCCCGTCTTTACTCTTACTTTTTGCAGGGCAAAAGCAACTTCAAAAAGGCTTAACGCAAGGAGCAATTAAATAAAGCATGAAAAGTGATGGTGAGGAGTGAGAAACGATGTTAAAGCGCTATTTACGGATGGGAAGTGTAATCATGTTAACCATCCTCTTAACATGGAGTTTGGTTGCATGCAGTAGTAAGGAGGGTACAGCATCGACAGAGAAAACCAGCGATGGGAAGGTAAAGGTGACCTTCTGGCATGCCATGGGCGGTAATGCCAAGGATTCTTTGGAGAGTGTTGTAAATGAGTTCAATCAGTCACAGAATAAGGTGTTTGTTGAACCCATCTTCCAAGGATCATATGATGAGGCATTAACGAAGTTCCGACCTGTAGGAGGAACGAAGGATGCTCCTACGATTATTCAAACCTTTGAGATTGGGACGAAGTTTATGATTGATAGTGGTTTCATTGAGCCCATCCATACCTTTATTGAAAAGGATGGCTATGATCTTTCCCAGTTAGAATCTAATATTATCTCCTACTACTCCATTGATGGGAAATTATATTCCATGCCATTTAACTCATCGACACCGGTCTTGATCTATAATAAAGATGCTTTTCGTGATGCAGGGCTAGATCCTGAGAATCCGCCTCGAACCTATTCAGAAATCCAGGAGGTGGCAGCTCAGCTGACGAAGAAGAATGGTAATGTCACCGAAAGATATGGCTTTTCCATGCTTACCTATGGTTGGTTCTTCGAACAGCTACTGGCGACCCAGGGTGGTCATTATGTGAATAATGATAATGGTCGGAGTGTCACCGCGACTGAGGCAGTCTTTAATGGAGAGGAAGGCCTACGTATCTTCCGCTTCCTTGATGAAATGAATAAGGCAGGTACCTTCGGCAATTTCGGTACCAATTGGGATGATATTCGTGCAGCTTTTCAATCAGAAAAGGTGGCCATGTATATGGATTCATCTGCAGGGACCCGTGGGACCATTGATAATGCAAGCTTTGATGTTGGGGTAGCCTTCATCCCTCATCCTGATGGGCTCGAACCCCAAGGTGTAATCATAGGAGGTGCTTCGCTCTGGATGTCGAAAGGGATCTCAGAAGAACAGCAAGCAGGGGCTTGGGAGTTTATGAAATTCCTCACCACACCAGAGATTCAGGCGAAATGGCATGTGAGTACAGGCTATTTCGCCATCAATCCCGAAGCGTATGAGCAAGATCTCGTCAAGGAACAATGGGAGCAATATCCCCAATTAAAGGTGACGGTGGATCAATTACAATCGACGAAGCCATCCTATGCCACGCAGGGAGCACTGATTTCTGTCTTTCCTGAATCACGTCAGCAGGTGGTCACGGCACTGGAGAATCTCTATGGTGGTATGGATCCACAGGAAGCATTAAACCGTGCAGCGGAAGAAACTAATCGTATTATTGAGACAGCCAATCGCATAGCGAAATAAGTAAGGATTCATGTGATGAAGGATCACGCGAGGTGGAATGAAAATGGATCAAGCAAAAATTTTCGCTCATCGTGGGAGTAAGGGAACGCATCCTGAGAATACGATGGCTGCCTTCAGAGAAGCTGTTAGACTGGGTGCTGATGGGATTGAACTGGATGTTCACTTAACTCGTGATAAGCAAGTGGTGGTCATTCATGATGAGAAGGTGGATCGAACCACCAATGGAACGGGCTTTGTAAAGGATCATTCATTGCAGGAGTTAAAACAGTTGGATGCAGGCTCGTGGTTCCACCCTAGCTATGAACAGGAAACCATTCCTACGCTAGAAGAGGTATTCACGTTGATTCGTGAGACGCCACTACAAGTAAATATCGAATTGAAGACAGATCATATCCAATATGAAGGGATTGAAGATCAGGTGATTCAGCTTGTCCGTCAGCATCAGCTGGAGGATCGGGTGATTCTCTCTTCCTTTAATCACTATAGCTTGGTCAAAACAAAGCAGCTAGCTCCAGAGATGGAGACGGGTATTCTGTTTATGGAGGGGCTGTTTGAGCCATGGGAGTATGCGAAGCGACTCGGTGCTTCAGCTCTGCATTGTTATTATCCCATCGCATTCTCTCCCATTGGCATAGAAGCATTACAGCAGGGGATGGCTGTTCGCCCCTTTACAGTCAATCATGAGGAGCATATGAAGCAGCTATTTCAGCAAAAGATCAGTGCCATTATCACAGACTATCCAGGGAAAGCACTTGAGATTAAACGCTCGTATAATAAATGATGCTCAGTAGGAGGTGAAAAGGATGGAGCAGTATATTCTAGCACTAGATCAGGGAACCACCAGCTCAAGGGCAATTCTCTTTAATCACCAAGGAAAAGCGCTTCAGATTGCCCAGCAAGAGTTTCCCCAATATTTTCCCCAACCTGGTTGGGTAGAGCAGGATGCCATGGAGATCTGGCATTCCATTGAAACTGTGATCTTGCAAGTACTGCAGCAGGCAGAAGTGAGTGCACAACAGATCGTGGCCATTGGGATCACCAATCAGCGGGAAACTACTGTGATCTGGGATAAAAAGACGGGCAAGCCTCTCTACCATGCCATCGTTTGGCAGTCTCGACAGACACAAGGGATTTGTGATCGCCTTGTGGAGGCTGGCTATGAGGAGTTATTTCAGAACAAAACAGGCCTACGTATCGATGCTTACTTCTCAGCAACAAAAATCGCTTGGATTCTCGATCATGTAGAGGGTGCACGAGAACGAGCTGAACGTGGTGAGCTATTAGCAGGGACCATCGATAGCTGGCTGGTTTGGCGTTTAACAGGTGGAAAGGTGCATATCACTGATTATTCTAATGCTTCACGTACACTGCTTTATAATATTCATCAATTATGCTGGGATGAGGAGCTACTGGATATTCTGCAAATTCCTTTCACCCTCTTACCAGAAGTCTGTCCTTCCTCTCAGGTATATGGCTACGCCATCCATGATCTCTTTGGCGGTCATCCCATTCCCATCGCAGGAATTGCTGGAGATCAGCAGGCAGCACTCTTCGGACATGGCTGTTTTCAGGCAGGGATGGCGAAGAATACGTATGGTACAGGTTGTTTTATGCTGATGAATACGGGAAGCACACCGGTACGATCTCAGCATGGTCTCCTTACCACCATCGCTTGGGGACTTCACGACCAGATTACCTATGCCCTAGAAGGTAGCATCTTTGTGGCTGGTTCAGCGATTCAATGGCTCCGTGATGGGCTAAAGATCATTCCGAATGCCGATGTTACAGAAGGGATGGCAGAGCATCTCGCTTCCAATGATGGTATCTATGTGGTACCAGCTTTTGTTGGACTAGGCACACCGTACTGGGATCCAGAGGTACGCGGTGCCATCTTTGGATTAACTAGAGGAACAGGGCGGGAGCACCTCGTACGTGCCACTTTGGAGTCGTTAGCTTATCAGACGAAGGATGTGCTGATGGCCATGATGGAGGATGCTGATCTGGAGTTGAAAGCATTACGGGTAGATGGCGGTGCTGTTGCCAACAATTTCCTCATGCAGTTTCAAAGTGATCTTCTCGAAGTACCTGTGGAGCGACCGGTTATGAAGGAGACAACAGCCTTAGGTGCAGCCTTCCTCGCAGGGCTAGCGGTAGGGTACTGGCGAGATGAAGCAGAGCTTGCTCACACTTGGCAGGTAGATCGCCAATTTCATCCACAGATGGAGCATTTACAGCAAGAACAACTTTACGCTGGTTGGAAGCAGGCAATCCATGCCGCAATGATGTTCAAGCTGTCGTAGATCCTTATCCTTTCTGCTACCATTAGTTATGAATCACTCTTATAATGAATGGGGTTCAATCGTAGTGCGGACATCTGCACTACGATTTTTTTCACTTAGATCGTCGATCCTTCCATTCAGCCTATCTCCTCGTAATGCCTTCTTCATCGTTTATCCGCGTGGCTGAACGGGAATAATATGTGGAATCGAGGAAAGGAATGGGGTGGAAGCATGTGGAGTAAAAAGGAAAGTATCACACCACCACAGTGGATGCTCATCGGCTTTGCAATCATCATTTTAATCGGCGCAATTCTTTTATCTACCACATGGGCAACCTCATCAGGTAATACTATTGATTTTATCGATGCTTTGTTTACAGCGACCTCGGCAGTCTGTGTAACAGGATTAACGGTATTGGACACAGGTCATGACTTTTCATGGTTCGGACAGATGATTATCTTGCTACTGATCCAAGTGGGTGGATTAGGCTTTATGACCTTTAGTGTGATGTTTGCTATCGCATTAGGAAAGAAGATTGGCTTCCATCAACGCATTCTAATACAAGAGTCAACCAGGGCGGAGTCCTATGGAGGATTAGTACGCCTGGTAAAGTGGATCTTTTATGTAACCTTAGCTTTTGAGGCGATAGCAGCAGTTATTCTTACATTACGTTGGAGCGCTGAGCTAGGCTTATTTAAGGCAGCTTACTATGCCTTGTTTCATGCCATTTCTGCCTTTAATAATGCAGGTTTTTCGCTCTGGTCCAATAATCTAATGGATTATGTAAATGACCCTGTGGTCAATCTGGTCATTACTAGTCTATTTATTATTGGCGGAATTGGTTTCATTGTACTGTTGGACATCTTTTACAAGGATCGTTGGCAACGTTACTCCCTTCATAGCAAGATCACCTTGGTAGGCACACTATTATTAATGATCTTGGGAACATTAGTGGTCTATCTCTTTGAATTTCATAATCCCAAGACCTTGGGGGCACTTACGTGGGATGGAAAGCTATGGGGTGCCTATTTTCAAGGAGTTGTAACGCGAACAGCAGGCTTTAACACCATAGATATCAGCAGTATGTTAGCACCAACCCAACTTACCATGGTCTTCCTCATGTTTATTGGAGCCTCATCAGGGTCCACAGGCGGTGGAATTAAGGTGAGTACCTTTTTTATTTTACTTTTTACCGTCTTATCAGTAGCACGAGGAGAGAGTGAAGTTCATGTTTTTCAGCGCCGTATTGCTCATGATTTAATCTTGCGTGCGGTTGCGGTAATCATCATCTCGACTACGGTAGTGCTAGGAATCAGCCTCTTATTAACGATCACAGAGCATGCTTTACAGAGAGATTTTCTTGAGATCTTGTTTGAGGTTACATCGGCCTTTGGCACGGTAGGGCTAACCATGGGACTAACTCCGGATCTTTCATCCATGGGGAAGGGGCTCATTATCGTCTGCATGTATATTGGCAGATTAGGTCCATTAACCTTGGCATATGCCCTTGCACTGAAACGAAGCAAAGCCAAAATTCGCTATGCTGAAGAGAAGATTCTCATCGGATGATCATTATAGTCGGGATAGTCGAGCTCAAACATTTTCGGTATAATGTCATCAATACCCAATAATGGAACTAAGCTTAGAAGATTGATACACAATATGCTGATGTCTGTTAGAGAAAAAGAGGGGGGATGATATGGAGTCAATTTCCCAGCGAGAGCGGATTATGATTATGCTTGCTATCATGAGTGCAATGCTCTTTGCTGCCTTGAATCAAACCATTGTAGGTACAGCGCTTCCACGTATCGTAAGCCAATTGGGAGGAATGAATTATTTTAACTGGGTCTTTACGATCTATATGCTTTCCACCAGCGTCACAGCCATTCTTGTAGGCAGACTCTCTGATATGTATGGGAGAAAGCGTTTTATCTTAATTGGCATTTTTATTTTTATGATAGGTTCCTTATTATCTGGGATGTCCACCCATATCATTCAATTGATCCTGTTTCGTGCCATTCAAGGAACAGGCGCTGGTATGATCATGTCTACAGCCTTTGCTGCCGTAGGTGATCTCTTTTCACCACGGGAGCGGGGACGTTGGCAAGGGCTCATGAGTAGCGTCTTTGGTATTGCTAGTCTGATTGGACCCACCCTCGGGGGCTTGATCGTTGATCATGCCCAGTGGCGGTGGGTGTTCTGGGTTTTTTTGCCCTTCGGTTTTATCGCTTTTTATTTCATTTGGCGGCTTTTTCCAACCCCGAAGAAGAAGCCGAAGGCAGCCATTGATTATTGGGGCTCACTCTTGATCACGTTCACCCTTGTTCCTCTACTTTTAGCCTTCTCTTGGGCTGGTAAGCAGTATGCTTGGTCTTCCTGGCAGATTCTTTTACTATTTAGCACCTCCTTGCTCGCTTTACTTTTTTTCCTCCTCGTAGAGAACAAAGCGATCAATCCAGTGCTTCCTCTCAGCCTATTTCGTATCCGGATCTTTACGATTTCTAATGTGATTGGCTTCATCATTGGAGCAGGGATGTTTGGTGCCACCATCTATATCCCATTCTATATTCAAGGGGTACTGGGAAAATCAGCAACCACCTCTGGATTTTTAATGATGCCTATGACATTGAGCATGGTACTTGCTAGCACATTAGCAGGCAATCTGATTACGCGTACAGGGAAATATAAGATGCTGGCATTTATAGGATTAGCGATTATGTCCATCGGCATGTACTCCCTTGCTCAGATGGGTATTCAGACAGCCAGTTGGGTTCTGGTTATGAATATGCTTGTAGCGGGTATGGGCCTGGGAATGGCATTCCCCATCTTTGTATTAACGGTCCAGAATGCAGTCAGTCCGCAATTGATGGGAGTAGGAACTGCTTCTGCTCAGCTCTTTCGTCAATTAGGAGGTACCATTGGTGTTTCTGCATTTGGAACGATATTAAGCTATCGGATGGGGACAGAGATCGCTTCAAGAGTATCTACCCTCAGTATAGACATCCATGAATGGAGTCTTCCTAATGGGGAGCAACTTCAACTTGATAACCCGCAGGTTCTAATGAATCCTGAACAGCTAACCCTCCTGCAGCAAGGGCTTCCCAACACTGAGCGAGAGCAGTTGCTTTCATGGATCGAAATGATACGGGAGGCTTTTAGCGTTTCACTTTCCCAAGTCTTCCTCACAGGTTCTCTTCTGATTGCTGGAGCATTTCTCCTTACCTTTGCCTTACAGGAGATTCCCTTGCGAACAAAAAGGGAGGAGCATCTCCAAGTTGCTGATGGGGAGGAGCAACGTAGTTAGCACCATTGGAATCGCTGACCGATGTAGGGAAGCTTCTGGTGGTTATCCCTAGTATGAAGGGGAGCAAACCCATCTTAAAAATGATCTGAAGTATCTTCCAAACATGGACACATTTGCTGTGTCCATGTTTTTTTCTCTTATAAGAATGATTGTTAACTGTAACATAAATGTTGGAAGGAAAGTATTGTAACAGTTATGTTTTAACAGGGATAATAGGAGGTAGAAGGAATTGATTCGCAATAGGAGCTAGGGGGGAAGTTCTTTGTCCAACAATCGAAAAGGGATGCAAAGTCTTTCTACTAAAATTGCAATTTGGATGTCCATCATTTCTGTTATTATTTTTACTTCAATTTCATTGTTACAGTATCAACATATGAAGCGCTCACTTTCTGAAGAGATTGAGCAGGGACTTGAGCTAAAGAGTTCCTCTATCGCAGATCAAGTGGATGCTTTTTTTCGTGAGCAGACAGCACTCGTTCAAGCGATGAACACCAATCAAGATATTCGTAATTATCTACGGACGATCAATTCGAGAGAAGAGGCACATAGTAATCCACATTATATAAATGTTCAAAAGACACTGGATGAAATTAAGGGACTTAATCCTGCTATCTCCTTAGTGTTCATCGCGAGTGAAAAGGGAAATTATAATATTGGAAATGATCAATATTTAACGAAGCCAGATTATGATATTCATACTCGTCCCTGGTATCAATTAGCTGTAAAAAGTGATACTTATGCATTTACCGATGCATATATCGCCAAGAGTACAGGGAAGCTCGTGGTTACCGTGGTCGAAGCGGTACGAGAAGAAGGCAAATTATTGGGCTTCGTTGCCATCGACATTAAATTAGATGCCATCCCAGAGATTATGAATAGCCATGATCTTGGGGATACGGGCTATGCCTTCTTATTAGGTGAGAATGGAAAGCTAATCTACCATCCCAATGAAGAGTATATTCTAGCAGAATTAGGCGAGGTCAACGTCGATCTAGGTAAACAACAAGCGAAGATGCTAAACCTTGAATCAGGACTTGAAACGGTTCAAGTAGATGGAGAAGAGATGTATATTGGCTATGCACCTGTGTCAGTTGCAAAATGGTCAGTGGGTGGCTTAATTAAGTCATCTGAAGCACTCACAGGCTTACAGTCCTTTACGAAGATGACTCTGTTATACTTCTTGGGTGGGATTCTTGCTTTAATCGGTTTAGTCTTCATTTACTTAAAGAAAACCTTACGAGTGATTCCAACGATGTTAGGCGAATTAGAAAAGGTTGCTGAAGGGGACCTGACTAGGGAGATTCAGCTTGATCGTGCTGATGAGGTGGGACAATTAGCTGTTGCTCTCAATACCATGACACAAGGCTTAAATAATACTGCACAAGTGGT